>JBDUAM010000354.1:0-4739 GCA_040004655.1 Chthonomonadales bacterium
TTCCGAATTTCTTCAGTTCGTCGGAGACTCGAAGAGCGGTATCTATTGGAATGGCGAATCCGATGCCCTGTGCACGCTGATCGACCAGTGTGTTAATGCCAATCAACTGGCCCTTCAGGTTGACGAGCGCGCCGCCGGAGTTACCCGGATTAATGAACGCATCGTGCTGTATGAGGTCAGGATAGATTCGACCCTCCATGCTGATTGGTCTACCAAGTGCGCTGATCACGCCATGCGTCACGGTGAATTTGAGTCCGAATGGATTGCCGATGGCGACCGCGCCCTGCCCGGGTACAAGTATCTTCGGATTGCCGATCTCCGCCGCCGGGAAATCATTTCCGTCTATCTTGACAAGTGCAAGGTCGGTGGTCTGGTCAGCTCCGACAATCGTTCCAGAAATCTTTCGACCATCTTGCAGGGTCACCATTATGTCCTTGCCAGATTGATGCGATTTACCAACCACATGTTCATTGGTCAGGATGTATCCAGACTTCTCGATGATCACGCCGCTGCCTTGATTCTTACGCTCCACATTCTGATCTTCTTCAAAGAATCCGCCGCGGCGAAGCAACTGTTCGGTAGTATCAATATTCACCACCGACTTCGAGAGCCTCTGCGCCGCGCGAGCATATACTTCTTCCGGCGGAAGATCAATTACCGGCGCGGTTTGCTTCTCCGGAGATGCATGGGAAACATTCGTCTGCGCCACGACAGCTGGATCGGTAAAAGTCAGATGAATCCGAGGCAGCAGCAATCCACCAAGGATGAAAACGCCAATCAGTGCAATTATTTTCTTGTTCAAGGTTAGTCTCCGGTATGGGAGTGAGTCTGAGAATATCTCATTCTATCAGACTTGCACGTGTCGAGAATCGTCTGGGCACATGGACACGCTTACTCCAACATTGTATAATACGTCTATGCGGACCGTTTATCTCAGCATCGGTTCAAATATTGGTGATCGCGAAGCAAATCTGCGGTCGGCGGTCGCTCGGCTGAAGCGGAATGAACTTCAAGTTGTGACGGTCTCGTCCATCTATGAGACGTCGCCCGTGGGAGAAACTGCGATCCCTGTCGATGGCTATCTGAACATCGCTGCAAAGATCGTAACCGATCTGGAGCCCGCCGAATTACTTCATCATACCCAGTCGGTGGAGATCGAAGAGGGCCGAACGCCCACATTTCATTGGGGCCCGCGCAAGATTGATATCGATATTATTCTCTTTGGCGATCTGACGGAAGAGACGGAGACACTTTCCATCCCGCACCCGCGTATGCAAGAGAGAGCGTTCGTGCTGATTCCGCTGTTGGAGATCGACCCGAAAATCGAGTTGCCAGGTGGCGTTCCGGTCAAGGAATTGTTGGATTTGTTGGATGTATCGGGGCAAGTTGTAGAACGCGTTGGAGCATGGTGAGAAGTGCCACTCTATCGTTATGAAGCCGAAGACGGAACGGGAAGCGTGGTCGTCGGGGCGATGGATGCTCCGGATGAACACGCAGTCGCGGCTCGCCTTGGGCAACTCGGGTATCGAAGTAAGACCGTTGCCTCCATGAACGTGGGCGCACCCGCACCCGCCGCAACTCCCGCCACCAAACCAACCACCAGATTATCGGAAGCACAGGTGGCCGCCGCCGGCAGCCGACCCGCTGACTACACGCCAGCCCAGCCAACCATGATGACGGGCGTTATGACTGCCCCAGCCCAGTCGACCATGATGACCGGAGTCATGACAGCCCCTGCCCATCAGACCAGCATGGGATCCTTTGCGACCAGCCAGATAAAGCCGATCACTCCGCATATCAATCGAACGGGACCTTCGGCAGCGCACCCGACCACAAAACGTTCCGCCACCGTCAAAACGTCCAACGAACATGGCGTGAAGGCCAAGGATCTGGCGCTCTTCTTCCGGCAATTCGCGGCCTTCAACAAGGCTGGAATATCCGTTTTTGACGCATTGGATAAACTCGCGCCTCGAACTCGAAACGTACTGCTCAGCAAAATCACATCGCAGATGTCTTCCCGAGCAAAGTCCGGCGGAGAGATCTCGCAGGTGATGGAGGAGTACCCTCGCGTCTTCCCTTCACACGTGGTGGCAGGAATTCGCGCCGGAGAACTGGGCGGATTCATCGACATTGTGCTTGATGAAATCGCGTTGGAATATGAACAGGAAGTCGCGTTTTACAAAAATATCTGGCTTCCGAAGTCGTTGATAATTCAGCAGATGGTCGCGGTGGCGCTGGCTCAGCCGCTCTTTCCCAACGTCTTCCCCAATGCGGATTATAGTCTTTATCTTAAACTGCTTCTCTTCCGCAATGTGCCGATCGTCATCGGGGTCATCATTCTGGCCAAGATATTCTGGTACTGGATTCAATTGCCAGAACAGCGCGACTTGAAGGACCACTGGACCCTCAAAGCTCCTATATTTGGCGATCTCAATCGCCAGCGATGCCTCGCGGCGTTTGTGAGAATGCTGCGTCGACTCTATCATTCCGGCGTTGGTCCCTTGCAGGCGTGGGAGGGAGCCGTCAGTGTCGCGCCGAACAAAGAGATACGAGACAAACTGGAACTCTCCAGCGCGCTGATGTCCCAGAACATGCCTCTGCACGAAGCATTCGCCGCGACGGGCCTGTTTGCCGACGAGATGGAGAGTGTTCTAGCTACCGGCGTCTACACCGGCCAGACGGTGGATATGCTTGACCGTGTGGCAGAGTACTATCAGGAAAATGTCGACCGCGCGTTCAGCAAAGCCAAGTTCTGGATGTACCGCCTCGCTATCACCATGTTTATTGCGCTGATTGGATTGACCGTCTGCTGGATGGCGTACTCCTATTTCAAGGGTATCTTTGCGTTTGCAGACTCTTTTGCTCCACCGGATTAACGGATATGCCAACCTACAACTACACCGCAAAAAATCGTTCTGGACAAGAAGTTTCGGGGGAAGTCATTGCAGACAACTCCGCCCTCGCGCTCGGCAAGGTGCGAGAGCTTGGGTTTGAGCCGGATAAGATTCGCGCTGCGGGTTATGAGCAGCCGCGGGAACGCTCCAGGCCAATTGCGAGTTCAAATTCCTCAGCCGGTCGACGCTTTGCTGAGAACTTCATCTTCCCCGTCTCCAGCGGAGTGCCCCTGAAAGAATTGGCGCAGTTTTATCGACAGTTCGCAACTATGATTCAGGCGGGAATTCCGCTCTATCAATCGTTGACTACGCTCGTCAATCAGACAAAAAACCCAAAATTGAAAGAAATTCTCATCGCCTGCGACAAGCAGGTCGCGATGGGTGGCAAGCTCTCCGACGTCTTCCAGCACTACAACTGGGTCTTTAGCGAACTTCAGATCGAGATGATCCGCGCGGCCGAATATGGCGGTGGTCTGGACAAAATGCTCCTGCGAATTGCCGGATATCTCGAGCAAGAGATGGCGCTCCGCAGTATGATCAGCCGGTTGACGCTCTATCCAAAACTCGTTGTCTTCGCCGCGATCATGATCCTCGGTAAATCGTTTTTTGCGACACTGACCCCAGCGTTCTCGCTGCTTATCATTGGGGGCATGGGCAAGAGCGATTACACGATCATGAGCTACCTCTGGGATACGGTCTTCTTCATCGCCATTATCGCCATCATCATCTTTGGGATCGAGGCGTTCTGCAAGATATTCCTCTTCCAGAATGAGGCAGCAGAAGAGAAGTACGAAGAGTTCAAGATGCGACTGCCGCTCATCGGCAAGTGCACCAAGGGATTCGCGCTGGCGAAGTTCGGTCGTGCATTCGGCGCGATGTACGAGGCCGGACTACCTATGAGCGCCGCCATTCGAATCGGCGGGAATGCCAGCGGCAGCAAGGTGATCGCCCGGGCGACCCGCAAAGCGGTGACAGAGACGGAAAAGGGAGCAATCCTATCGCAATCTCTGCGTGCCACAGGCGTATTCCCGCCCATGGTGCTGGATATGCTCCACACGGGCGAACAGACCGGTAACGTGGATGCGATGATGACAAAGGTCGCAGAATATCTTGAGGGCGACGCTGAGAGTCGCGCACATCAATCCGCGCATATCTTTGCAGCGGTGGTCGGCTTGTTCGTTGGGGCGGCGGTAGGGTTTGCTGTCATTCGGTTCTATATGGGCATGGGTAGTCAGATTCAAACCAATATGAATGACGCGAACTGACGGGCTGCTCACTGACCATGGCGACAAACGGCCCAACCTATTACGAAGTGCTTGGAATCTCCCCCGTCGCATCGCCAGATGAGATCAAGAAGCGATACCGGGAGCTTGCACGAGTCCACCACCCAGACGTAGCCAAAGCCCCCAACGCTGCGGAGACATTCAAAAAGATCAACGAGGCGAATGGCGTCCTCTCGGATCCCGTTCGCCGATCTCTGTACGATAGTGAGCTGGCTCTGAAGTCCCATCGACAGGCGCCCAGTAATCCATTTGAAACTCCTGCATCGCACTTCAAACCTGGTCCGAGTTCTGCGGCGCCGTCCAGCGCCAACAAGTCCAATCAACAGAGACGCGCACCTGACAATGATTTCAAGAAAGTCGTGTTGGAAGCCCAGCAGGCATACAGCAAAATGCGTTACCGCGAAGCCGAACAATTGGCCCGCGAGGCGTTGAGGATGTATCGACGCGATCCGGCGGTTTATGAACTTCTAGGGGATATCGAGGTGAAGCGTTCACGCATCGACGAGGCCGTGGCGTACTACAGTTACGCCCTTCAGCTCGACCGAATGCGACCCGGGCTTCA
>JBDUAM010000233.1:0-4735 GCA_040004655.1 Chthonomonadales bacterium
ACCTGTCCATCTGGCGTCGTACCGGTCACAACGACCTGATAGATACCCGACGGAAGCGATGTACCCCTGTTGTCCTTCCCATCCCACAGATATGAAACTTCTGTATTTGCAGTTGCCGCTCGCCCACTGGTCAGGTTTCTTACAACCGTACCAGCCGATGATCGGATTTTAATGGTATAAGTCGCTTCAACCGAGCCGGTTACCGAAATTCTTGCAACCTGTGCTCTGGAACCTGATGCGCTGACTGACCCTCGAATAAAGAGGCTGCTCGCCCCGCTTCTCGGTTCCGCCACAATCTGGAAAGCACGAGAGGCGTTAGAACCGGTGTTAACTCTCATGTTCGTGGACTGTCGCATAAGCGATTTAGTTCCACTCGCAATGTCCGTAATGGTCAGCTCATAGTTTCGGGGCACTCGTGCAATTTCTGGCCAACTGACCGTGACATCTGCGTTAGGAGTGGGCGAGGTCACTACTACGTTCCAGACCTTGCGTCCACCGTTTGCAGCCTGAATGTCCTGAGCGTATCCTGCAGCCCGACTACCCCATTCCGGTCGAACAAAGGTCAGTCCAACCGAGCCGGAAATCGCCGGCGGCTTCTGGAAGTCCTTCAGGTCGTAACCGTCATTTGAGCCAGTCTTCACGCCGAGGATGTTTCCACCGTCGACGGATCCCTTACCGCTTGCAATCAATCGAATGGTCCAGTCGTTTGTGCTTGACGTCGAATTCACAACAGATCGATTAACCTTTGCAGATCGACCACCTGGTGGTGGTATCAACAGAGATACGTTATCCTGCAACGATCGAACCCAATAGGCCTGGAAGGGAACGAGCTCGGTAGAAAGGTCCTGATCGAACACATATCCAATTCCCTGGACATATCGATAGATCGTCGGAAGGATCAATCCCGCTTGAACCGCCTGGTCAATTGTCAGAGGCGTCAAACTGTTTGGATCACTGCCATTAGAACTGACAACCAGCACATCGCCCCATCGTACGTCGAAAAGGAATGGCGTACCGAATTGTTGCCACCCACGTGTCAATTTCAATTCAAAAGGCGCTGATAGCTGCGTATATGGATGAGCGCCCTGCAGATTGATAGTCTTCCCAGTGGTAACCTGCAACCAATAGCCCTTACCGAGTTGTATTCGGGATACAGCCTCGTATACGTTCAGCAAATTGTTCCAGGCTAATAGATTGAAATCTGAAGGATTCAGGCCAAGGGCAACTGAAGGTGTACCATCGTCCAAAATATACGGCACTGAGAACATAGACAAGCCACCGGCAACGGTCAAAGATGGCAGACTTGGAATGTCAATCTGACGAGTAATAACCTTGCCTTGCGTACCCGGCCCTGCGCTGAAGGAAACTGAGATTGTCTGTCTACCCGAAGAAGTGTTGGTCGGAACCACATTCCAGGAGAACTTACCTTCCGCTCCCGGGTTGACGCTGCCAGCGTTTTTGCTGGAGGTCTCTCCGGTTGCCAATGCCAATCCACTTGGCAAGCTAATCACTGCCGTAACGTTGGTCAGGGTGATGCCCCGATTGTTAGTCACGGTAGCGTTAACCGCAAACGGATTCGGCTGAATGCGATTGCCCACAGGCTTCGATACATCATAGATCAGTCTTGCAAGAGTATCAACACTGGCGCCCCATGGATCACTGTATGATTGTGTTGCGTGCTGTCGACCAAAGTACGTCATGAAATCTCTCTGTTCACCCGGCACCAAAGGTCGGGGATTCCAGAAGACGGCCGCAGCGGCATCCGTTGCATTCGCGGCAAAATCAATACCGGGAGGAGCCGGGGAAGTATGATCCCAAACTTCCGCCATCAACGATGCAGCTGATCCGAAGATTAACAGATCCGGGTTGATAAATCCGACTATACCAGGAGTAGGACGTAATGCGCCACCGGCCGTAAACTCAAGCGTGGCGTCCGTATTTCTCCATGAATCAGGAATGAGCGAACCAGTTAAAGTCGTATCACCTGTAATTCGTCCACCATTTGATAGATAGACCGGACCATCGTTCGCTCCCACAACGGCCGAACTAAAGTTCTGTGCGAACTTTATGCCTACAGAATGGGAAGCCGTTCCCGGTACTGCAGGAACAACGTCAGGAATTCCGTTGATCGTGGTGAACTTAATTGCAACCATGTCACCCACAAGCGAGATATCTAACGCTAACTCAATGGGAGGCAAGTTACTCCCGGTTATACCGTTAATAGACCATCTGGCAAGTATATGCCCACTGGAAACCGACGGTGCGAGCGTAAATGTACCGACCGCTGACCCAAACGCGTAATCGCTTCCACCGCCAGCCGGTCCACCATCTACACGAAGCGTGATGGCGGTGGCTTTAAGAATGGTCACGGCAGTCGTCGAATGAACGTCCTGAACGGTTAACCCGCCAAGAATATCCATGGACGCTTTGACTTGAGAATTCTGAATAGTTACCTGCGCCGAAGCTGACATGGGAATGGCACAGAGCGATATTACGCTAAGTGCAACTAATCCTACATATCTTGAGAGGTACCCCATTGGTCGGTTCCACCCCATTAAGAATTTCCTCCATGGATTGCGAGGCTCAGGCATTCATACATCTAGCTGAGATTTGCCTGTCGCTGAGAACCTGTATTTATCGCCAAGCATAGCTTTACGAGGCAACGATTAATACAGGATGAGCCAAGGACATCTATGATATATCACCGGCCATGCGAAAAGTTATCCGCATGACCGGTAACAGTGATTATCTAACTACTGCGAATGGATATACGACGTTCACGCTGTCTCCACCCGTTCCGGTCGCTTTGATCTGGACCAGATATGTACCCGGTGCAACATTCTTACCCGAGTTATCTCGACCCTGCCAAACCAGACTTACATTTCCAGCAGCTGCGGCGCGCGAAGCAATGTTGTTAACGGTGGCTCCTGTGGCGCTCACAATTTTGACATCGTAGCTCGCATCGGAGCTTAACGTGAAGTTGATGGAACTAACTCCGCTGGCGCGTCCGGAACGAACTGCAACGTTACTAACGTGAACCGCGTCTTGCGATGCAGGTCTCGACGTAAGGGTGAACCTACGGGTTGCCGCATCCGATCCGGAATTGAATGTCAACGATGCGCGAGTTCGCATATCGTAAACCTGTCCGGTCACTTCGTCTTTAATCGACACCCTGGTGTTACGCGGTATTGATTGTGATGTCCAGTTCACGGTTACGTCTGTATTCGTCTGATCTGTTGAAACGACTACGTTCCAGGAGTGATTGCTTGAGCTGGATCGGATGTCCTGAGCGTAGAGTCCAGATCGGTTACCCCAATCCTTATGCTCCACAGCCAGGCCTACGTACGGTCCGACAAGCGGCGGTTTCGGAACATCCTGCAAGTCATATGTTTCAGCGGATCGACCGCCAACTCCAATGACATTGTTTGCATCATGCAGCGACTTACTGTGAACGCCCAACTGCATTGTCCAGGTTGTACCAACTGGCACTGTGCTTTTGGTTATATTCACCTTGCGGCTGATTGCTGCAGGTGGAACAACGAGCTTAATATCCTGGCTGCTCGTGACACCTACCCAGTGACCTGCCCAAGACTTTAACGTTCCGTCGGGAAGCGTTCGGTACGTGTATCCAACTGCCGGATCGTAGGAATAGATCGTCGGTAGGATTAAGCCTCGATTGGCCGCTTCCTGAACGGAGATACGGCTACCACCAACATCAACCAGACACGCCGCGAACGGAACATCAAAGTTGAAAGGATCACCGATCATATTCCAACTGATGAACAAGTTGCTGCCCGTACCATTACCCTTTAGCGGTATGAGGAACGTCTTCGTCGATATGGCTTTACCGTGCGTCAATACCGGTTTGGCAGAACCGAAATCAGCAAAGTAACCAATTCCAAGTGGGCTGTATACCGTGCTGTCGCCATCTGCCGTAACCATGGTGTCACCCGGTGTAAACCCGGCCAGCGGATCTTTCAGACCGTAAGAGGTGTAAAAGGCATATCGACCAGACTGCGGCAACCACCGTGCAAAACGGAAGTCGGTGCCAATCACATTCTCAGGCCCGATACCATTGGAACCATCCGGGTTGGCAATGAACTCATAGTAAGGAATGGAGACCATGCTACGACCCTGTGGCCACAGATGCGGCTGAATGATAAAGGTTCGCGTATCCGTGTCAGTGAAGACGGGTGGTCCCGGATTAGTGCCTATCACAACAATGGTGTGGGTTCCCGGAGCCAAATTCAAGTTTCGAATGACGGCATCATACCGGACTGGTGTTGTCACACCACCAACGGTCTTCGATTGTTGAATGTTTTCAATCGTATATCCGGGAGCAGTACCAACAAGCGGTGGAATATTTACCCCGTCAACCGTGATCTTAATCTGGTCAGGCGTAAACTGAAGTACGCCGATGCGTATCTCTGGTCGCAGTGTCTCAACGGGATCAATGTTGCCGATCGTTCCGCTAGCCTTACCACCCGTACCAATCGGCGAAATAATTGTAACCCCAACGGCAACTTTTTGCAATGCAGCGTAAACATCCAGGATGCCCGCTCCAAACATATTTTTGTCAGCAATGCCGCCAGCAGGTAGCGCAGCAGTAGAAGTAAGGATTGTCTTGACGTCACCGGGTTTTACACCTGGAACGGACAGTAGGAGTGCGGCAGCTCCCGACACCTGAGGTGCTGCTGACGACGTGCCCTCTTCCTTGGCATAACTTCCCGCATCA
>JBDUAM010000552.1:0-4711 GCA_040004655.1 Chthonomonadales bacterium
ATACTCCTTGCCATCGACATTCAGCACGGGAATCAACCAGAGCTCGCGGGTATTCAGCAGGCGAGTGACTTCGTCATCTTTGCCGTAGGCGTTTAGGAGTTCGTCGACAAATCGCATCGCGCAGACGGTCGGGGGCTGTTCGCGCGGGTGGATTCCCGCCATCAAGACCATGGCTGGCGAACCGACTTTGTGCGTGATCCGAACAGCTCGAATCTCTCGATTTTCAAAAGATCGGCCGACTTCGTCGAGGGTGATGAGCTCAGGATACTTCTTCTGCCATGCATCCGTCTCGCGAATCACTCGAGCGTTGGTGTAGAAGTCGGGGTAATCCTCTGGTGCAATGTGTCTGCTGGCAGCGATGCAGCAGGCTAATCCGATGAACGCCGCAAACGCAGCGGGTCTACGGGCAGCCATATTCCGGATCCAGGCAGGGCGACCAGTATAGCGCCTTGCCAGCAGGTTTGTTGGCGACTTCGGTGCCCGGCAGTGTGTAGAAACGGTTAATTCGCACGGACTTAACGTGCCCGTCGACCCACGCAACGTCCGTATTCAGCGAGTGCCTTGCAATGGGTCCGCCGTAGTTGGCGAGCGGATTGGTCGCCGATAGCAGCGTGCTGCCAGAGTGAACAATCAACCACGAAGTGTGCGATCCTACTGTAGAGAGCATGAGCGGCCACTGTTCCGGTGGAACGGCGGCTTTCGGGTTTGCTCCGCTGTCTAAGAAGAAGACGGTCTCGGCGGGCTTGGCAATCCCCGGCAGCGCGAAGTTCATCACTCCAGTCGCGGGATTGTTATTTCCGCCGATGTAGTAATTGTATGCGTAAGTCACGGGAGATGTGGAGCCAGGCGGAATGCCAATCGACTGCTTGCCGTCCGGGCACATCAGAACCTGAGAGCTCTTGATGTAAGGTTGAACCAGCACCGGCCACGACGTGGTAGAACCGCTGGCGCTGAATCCGTAGTAAGACATCGGGTACTGCTCATCGTAATCCTGCGCGTACATGAGGCCGGAGAGGCTGATCTGTTTAAGGTTGCTCTGGCACGATGCCTGCCGAGCCTTCTCACGAGCTTGCGCGAAGACGGGAAATAGGATTGCCGCGAGTATTGCGATTATTGCAATAACGACGAGGAGCTCAATGAGCGTGAATCCCCGTCGATGTAATAGGCTGTGTTTGTTGAGTGACAACGGCATTCGTGGATCTCCGATAAAAATGATGACGGCAATGAAGAAAGCGACTATTAGTGAACTAAAATTATGCCATAGATTGGCTATTTCTGAGGGCATTCGTACACGAACAGGCGGTCATAAGTTGCCCAGGGCAGGGTAACAAACGGACCTTCTCAGACACTAATTTGATATCCTGAACCAGAGAGATTTTTGATGAAGAGTCGTACCCGAACCATGCAGACTTCCGCGACACTGGCCCTACTTTCGACGGGTGGGCTGGTCATTGCCGCCTATGCGGGCCAGTCTCGGAAGCCGACTACTGGCCCGGAGATTTTTGCGAAACAGTGCGCGAAGTGCCACGGCGCCAAAGGCGAAGGCACCAAGAATTACGAGAAGGCGCTCACCGGATTGCGTTCGGTAGGCGAGTTAACAAAGTACATCACAGCATCCATGCCGCCGGGACCAAAGCACTGCCCTGCCACTGACGCTGCAAAGGTCGCGCAGTTTCTATATGACGAATTCTACTCGCCACAGGCGCAGGCGAAGCACAATCCCGCTCGTATCTCCCTCTCGCGATTAACGGTCGCACAGTTCCGAAACTCTGTTGCCGACCTGCTGGCAACCTTTCGCCCGGATGGCAAGATTCAGGAGAGTCGAGGCCTGCATGCTGACTATTACAAGACAGGGAAACTGCGGACGAGTGATCGCGTTGTACAACGGGTCGACCCCGAAGTGAAGTTCGACTTTGGCGACATGGGTCCGACCAAAGACCAGAACGATCCATATCAGTTTTCCATGCGCTGGGAGGGGTCACTCATCGCGCCCGATTCGGGAGAGTACGAGATCATCGTTCGCACGGATCAGGCGGTGGAGCTATGGCTGAACGATTTCAAAGCGCCGCTGATCGATGCGCTGATCAAATCCGGCAGCGACAATGAATATCGCGGATCAATTCACCTGCTCGCGGGTCGCGCCTATCCCCTCAAAATAGATTTTTCGAAGGGTGTTCAGGGCGTCGACAACATCGCGAACGTTAAGAAAAAACCACCGCAAAAGGCGTTTATCTCGTTGATGTGGCGTCGGCCTCACGAATCGGCGGAAGTCATTCCGGCTCGATGTCTAACGCCTGTCATGGCTCGACCGACCTACGTCTCCACCACAGCATTCCCGCCGGATGATCGAAGTGTTGGTTATGAACGGGGAAATTCCGTCAGCAAAGCGTGGGATGAAGCCGTCACGACCGCCGCGATTGAGACGGCGACTTACGTTGGCGACCATTTGCGCGAGCTCACCAACGTTGGGGATGCTGCGACCGACAAGGATGTTCGACTGCGGGCATGGAGTGGCCAGTTTGTGGAGCGGGCGTTCCGCCAGCCACTTACGCCGGAACTTCAGCAGACCTACATCAAGCATCAGTTTGACGGCGCAGGTGATCCAATTCTCGCCACGAAGCGCGTGGTATTACTGACCCTTATCTCGCCGAGATTTCTCTATCGCGAACCGAATGTCACGGCCGGAAACGCATACGACACGGCCAGCCGAATTTCGTACACGCTCTGGGATTCAATTCCCGACACTGACTTGTTGAAAGCCGCTGCCGCAGGCGAATTGAAGACAAAAGAGCAGATTGAAAACCAGATCAACCGCATGCTTACCGATCCACGGGCCGCTGCCAAGGTGCGCAACTTCTTCTGGCTCTGGTTGAAGGTGGATAACTACCCCGATCTGGCCAAGGACAGCAAGAACTACCCGGATTTTGATGACTCCGTTCGAGCTGATCTTCGCACGTCGCTGGAACTACAGATTGATGGCACGGTCTGGAATGAGAAGTCCGACTACCGCGACCTCTTCCTCTCAAGCAAGGTGTTTCTGAACGGTCGACTCTCCAAACTCTATGGCGGTGATCTGCCTGCCGAGGCTCCATTCCAGGCCTTGGATATTGACAAAGGGGAGCGCTGCGGAGTTCTGACGCACCCGTACATCATGAGCAGCTTTGCCTATATCAATAATAGTTCGCCCATTCACCGGGGCGTGATGATCGTACGAAATCTGCTTGGCAGAACGCTTCAACCGCCGCCCGCGGCGTTTGTTCCGCTGGCCGCCGACATTCAACCGAACCTCACCAATCGACAGCGAATCAGCCTTCAAACAAAACCTGACGCTTGCAAGGGCTGCCACGGAATCATCAATCCGCTGGGGTTTACGCTGGAGAAATTTGACGCCATCGGTCGAGAGCGGTTAACGGAGAATAACCAGCCAGTCGATTGTTCGGGTGGCTACCAGCCAGCCTCCGGTGCAGCCGCGAAATTTACCGGACCAAAAGACCTCGCAACCTACATCGCCAATAGTCCGGAGGCACATACCGCCTTCGTGCAGAAGTTTTTCCAGTTTCTGGTGGGGCAGCCCATTCGGGCGTACGGCGAGGCGGCGCTTTCCAAACTTCAGTCCAAATTCGAGGCCAACAACTTCAACATAAAGAAACTATTTGCAGACATCGTGACCGCTGCCGCGACAACGGAAAAGTCGACCATAAGCAGCTCAAAATAACTCGGCACACCCGAGATGGTGCGCTTTTCACTCAAAGCCGGATATAATCCTCACAGATACTCATCTTCTACTTTGCAGCACATCCAGGGAGGGTCATTCTCATGTCCGATAATATTACTCGTCGTGGATTTGGCGCCATTCTTCTAACCGGTGGATTCGCCACGGTCGCGTCGGCCCAACAGGCCCCGACCACGCCCGCCGCACAGACTCCGCCAGCGGTTATTCAGCCGCCGGAAGAGCCACGAGATTATCCGGCGCCAAGCTTCAAACCAACCCTCCGCCGACCTCGATTAGGTCCAACTCTCGCGCAGGACTTTGTGATCTTCGCCCATATGGACCTCGACAATGTGAAACTGTTGCTGGAGAAGCATCCGGCCGTGTTGAACGCAACGGTGGATTGGGGGGGCGGCGACTGGGAATCGGGACTCGGTGGTGCATCGCACATGGGCCGACGAGACATCGCGGAGTTCTTGATCGAGAAGGGCGCGAGGATTGATATCTTTGCTGCGACCATGCTCGGTCATCTTGATATTGTGAAGTCGCTATTAGCGCTCCATCCGACTCTTATCGATGCAAAGGGTCCGCACGGAATTCCGCTGCTGGCACATGCAAAAATGGGTGGCAAGGAAGCAGAAGCAGTGTTCCACTACATCGAATCGTTGAAGGCAGCAAAGCCGCCACTCTTTTAGAGCAGGCGGCCCTGGCCGTTGTCTTCCTTTGGCCCTTTATAGGTTAGACCGAGGTGTTCGCAGGCCAGGCGTGTGGCAAACCGCCCACGTGGGGTTCGATTGAGGAATCCAAGCTGTAGCAGATAGGGTTCCACCATATCCTCAATCGTGTCGCGCTCTTCGCCGAGGGCGGAACTAAGGGTCTCGACCCCCACGGGTCCGCCATCGTAATTTGAGATGATGGTCCGTAAGAATTTGCGGTCGAACTCATCCAGCCCGCGGTCGTCGATTTCGAGCATGTTCATCTGGGCATCTGCCATCTCTCGGG
>JBDUAM010000420.1:0-4707 GCA_040004655.1 Chthonomonadales bacterium
GGCGCATATGATGTGCTCCGCCCACGGACCCGGTTTGCCCTTTGGATTCTCTCGCCAGACGGCAGGCTCACCGGGGAATCCGACAATTACCTGATCCGCCCAACCGTCGCCGTTCACGTCCATCGCCCAGCTCAGGAAGCACTTGCTGTAGCCGTGCGCGCCGTCAAACTTTTCAATGGGGCGGATTTCGTGAGGCGTCCAGTTTGGCGCTTCGTACCAGACGTTTCCAGCAAGCACGTCCATCTTGCCGTCCTTGTTGACATCCGCCACGCAGACGCCTTCGGCACGGAATTCAGTATCGAGAACAATCTTTTTCCAGGTGATCTCGTCAGCTTTTGCGACCCACGCGGTCCCGCGATCCAGACCAGTATCGGCGCGATGCGAGCCGACCAGAACGCAACCGGCTGCGGCCGTTAGGAAGAGAAGCGATCGAACAAGTTTCATCTAATTCTCCTTTGAATGAGCCATCAAAAACTATGCCAGCAATTTGCGGAGGAAGGCGAGTCCGTCGGATGCGAGTTGATCCTGCGACGGCGCGAGCTGTCGCCAGATGGCTGCGGCCCGGGCGATTTCTTTGACAGCCGGAGTGAAGGTCTCGATGACCACCGGACCCGTATAACCGACCGCCTTGATGCCCGCTGCCAGATCATCCCAGCGTGCCAGACCATTGCCCGGAGTTCCACGATTGCTCTCGCTGGCGTGAACGTGTGCGAGGTCCTTCCCGGCGAGCTTGATGGCATCCAGAACGTTATCTTCCTCGATGTTCATGTGGAAGGTGTCGAGATGGATTTTCGCGTTGGGGTGGTCGATGGTGTCGACCAACCGACGAACCTGCGCGGAGGTATTGATCATGTCGGTTTCAAATCGATTGAGCGGCTCCAGGGCGAGGGTGATGCCGTTGTCTTTTGCAATTCCGGCGGCGGTTCGAAGGTTCATAGCTGATCGCTGGAACTCTTCCTCACGCTGCTCTGGCGGAACCTGTCGAGCCTTGCCGACGGCGCTGTACATCGGCCCGGCGACAACCGTCGCGCCGACTCCCGCTGCAAATTCCACGGTCTGACGAATGTACATCAAAGCCTCGTTCACTACCGCTGATTCCTCACTCGCGAGGTCTCGGCTCGGGCCGAACGCTCCGCACACGGTCGCCTTCAGTCCATTCGCGTCGAGTTGCTCTTTGATGACGGCGGCGGTGGCATGGGAAGGGTCTTCGAGGGCGATCTCTACGATATCAAAGCCCATGGATTTGATTTTGGGAAAGAGGACGGCAGCATCTGCATCGCGGAAGGGGGACACCCACGTCCACGTATTCACACCAATCGGGTTCGACATTGAGTTCTCCGGGGATTACAAAAAGTTGTTGCAACGCTTGCATATTCCACCGCGAGGGGTCAATTCCCTCTCAACACTCAGAACGGGTATCCTATCTCTCAACTGAACATCCTTACGCCGGAGGTCGCACCCAACATGAGCCTGCCGAAAGTCAATCCCGAATCCATTGGACTCGATCCCCTGCGCCTCGCTGTCGCGGATAGCGTAGTCGCGGCTGGTGTGGAGAAGGGCGCGTACCCCGCCGCCGTTCTGCTGGTCGCGCGACACGGAAAGATCGGGCACCTGAAGGCGTTTGGCACGCTGCCGGGCGGAGCCCCCGTTCAGACGGATACCATTTTCGACCTCGCCAGCCTCACGAAGCCGCATGTTGCTACCGGACTGCTGACTCTTCTGGAAGACGGAAAGCTGGTCATTGGAAACAGCGTCAGCGATTTCTTTCCCGAGAGCGCCAAGACGCCCGTCGGCGATCTGACCTTGCGACAACTCCTGACGCACTCCTCCGGACTACCCGCATGGACCGCCTTATACAATGTAAAAGGGGATCGCAACGCGAAGGTCGCGGCGATTCTCGGACAGAAGCTGGCTAATCCGGCGGGGACGCACTACACCTACAGCGATCTGGGATACATTCTGGTCGGGGAGATCGTCTCGACGGTCTCGGGTATGCCGCTGGACCAGTACCTGCACGCGCGACTGTTTGCGCCGCTGGAGATGCACGACACGGGATATCTGCCGCCAGCCGCCGAGCGTGACCGAATCGCGCCTACCTCCAACGAGCAATCCCGACCGGGCGAGACGATGCGCGGGGTGGTCCACGACGGTAACTGCCACAGCATGGGCGGGGTCACGGGTCACGCGGGACTGTTCGGAACCGCGTCGGACCTGGCCATACTCTCCTCTGCGCTGATCGGGAACGGCACCATCAAGGGGCATCGGGTAGTCGGCATGCCGACCACCGAACTCGTCGCGAACAGTCAGATCGGAGCGGAAGTTGGTGGTCACACCTTCGGCTGGTTCGCCCCACCAAACGGAATGCTGCCCCGCGGCGACATCTTTGACGATACCACCTTCGGGCACACCGGCTTCACCGGCACGATGATCGTGAACAACCGATCCACTCAGACCACCACCATTCTGCTAACCAACCGCGTGATGAACCCGTCAGAGAACGGAGAGATATCCCGCGTCCGCCGACGGACGCTGAACGCAGTGGCGTCGGCGATTGTGAAGTAGGTTACGGGGCCGCCCCGGTCGTAATGATCCGTTCAGCGACTCGCACCAGTGTACTATCTGCAATGTATGCGTTCCCCGAAGAATCGACGGTAATCCCACCTAAGATATAAAAATAAGCGCCCACGCCATCGCCAAACGTTTGACCTATGTTCCCCGTCACTGTGTACACACCATCTGGTCCCAACCTACGGATACGCTGATTGCCATTATCTGTAATATAGACAAAACCAGAGGCATCAACTGCAACTCCTGTGGGCCCACTAAACTGCGGTGTGGACGGAGAATCAGCGTATCCCGCAGCGGTACTTCCTGAACTCACAACCGTGTTGTCCACATATATAGTCCGAATGTTGTTGTTCGCGGAATCAGCCACGTAAATCCATCCCTGGTTATTTATGGCAACTGCCAACGGTAAATTGAATCTCGCAGAGCTTCCTATGTTGTCCACAAACGCACCAGCGGGGCTTGCAGATGCCGTGCTACCCGCAATTAGTGTCGTCTGCCAATGCGATGAAACTGTAGGGTCTCCACCTTTGAATTGCAATCTTCTTACACGCTGACCTTCAGCTTCACAAACGATTATGTTTGATTGATTCTTGTCAATGCAAATGCCTGATGGACCAGTAAAGAGCGCTGTATTGCCGGGTCCCTCAGAGTACCCCGCTGCTCCTCCAGCAATCGTCGAAACTGTCCAACCAGTTGCGTCCGTTGTAGATCCTGTCTGTTGTATTACGCGTATCTTATTGTTACCGTAATCCGCGACGTAAAGTAGTTTTCCATCGAGGGTTGCCGCAATGCCACGTGGATTGCTGAACTTTGCTGACAATCCGTTGCCATCAATGTAACCGGAACCGGAACCAATTACACCAGCAATTGTTGTCGTGGTGCCGTCAGGCGCCACTCTTCGAATAGCGTTATTGCCGGTGTCAACCACGTAACAAACACCCTGCTGGTCAATTGCAATACCCTTCAGATTACTAAACCTGGCAATGGGTCCTGTTCCATCAACAAATCCAGGGTTATATGCAGGAGATCCAGCTAACGTTCGCACGCTAACTGTTCGAGAATAAGTACCTGCACTGGCAGTGAGTGGCGCTTCGTTTTCCAGGTTTGTCTCCACGGAGACAATGAACTGGAATGCAGTTACACCATTAGGAACCGTAAATGACCAATTTCGCGGATCTGTCGATGCGTTGGCCGCAACCCTTATCGGGTAATTGAGATAAGGGTTATTTACAGTTGGGCCGGTAGTAATCACGCCTGTGGCATTTGAATCCGAATTGGGAATTAATCCATCTGCATTATTAAGCTTCACATCATATTTGTGGCTGCCAAAAATAGAAGACGATCCACCGGGATCACCCAGCTGAATAAGGTTATCCGGAGTAATAATCTTTCGGATTTTATGATTGTTAGAATCTGGAATAAAGAGGTTCTGGTTCTTATCCGCCGCAAGAAGCAGTGGCCCGAAGAAGAGAGCGCTGAATCCTGAGCCATCTGTTGATCCAAGTGAAGCCTGACTACCGGCAATAGTACCAACATTCCAGTTGGCTGCCAATGCGGGATTTGTTCCTGGTACCTGATAGATCACACGAATCATCTGGTTGCTGTAATCCGAAACGAATAGGAAGCCGTTGGAATACGCAATGCCGCGTGGAGAACTAAAATTCGCTGTATTGCCCGGCCCATCGGCCCAGGATGCGGTAAAGGTACCGGCTATGGTTGTAACCTCTCCGTTCGGCTGAATGAGCCTAACTTTGTTCAGCTCCGGATCGGTAATGTACACGTTTCCTTTTGGATCAACAGTTATTCCCTGCGGTGACGCAAAACTTGCCGCAGTTCCAATTCCATCCGTAGCTCCATACGATCCGCTCCCCGCCAATGTGGAAACGATATAGCTCGCAGGCAATAACGGGTCGCCGCCAGTCGGAACAATCCTTCTCACCTGTCGCCCAGCGCTATCTGCCACGTAAATAATTCCAGAGGAATCAACGGCAACTCCCTGCGGGTAGTTGAAGGTAGCGGAATTGCCCGGCCCGTTCACACTGCTCGCAACACCTGTTCCTCCAACTAAGGACACGCGACCTGTCGTGGAGATTCTTCGAATCCTGTGACCGCCGTACTCAGACAGAAAGATAGCCCCAT
>JBDUAM010000031.1:0-15969 GCA_040004655.1 Chthonomonadales bacterium
ACAACTCGACCATGAAATGGTCTCGCCACGAACGTCGGTAAAGGTGACAATCGTGTTGTTGAAAGTGGATTGAATGTGGACCACTCCCTGCACGATATTCTTCTTTTCTTTTGACTTCGTGCGCTTCGCGCCGGTAGTCTTTTTGTTTGCCATCAATCACTCCTGTGCGGTTCAGTGCAAACTCCACGATGGAAGTTAGCCCGAACCAATACTCAACTACTTCTTAACCTTCTTCTTGCCGGCGACGGATCGCTTCGGACCTTTTCGAACGCGTGCGTTCGTCTTTGTGCGCTGACCGTGTACCGGCAGGCTGCGTCGATGACGAATACCTCTGTAACACCCGATCTCAACCAATCGACGAATGTTAAGGGAGATCTCGCGTCGCAAGTCACCTTCGATGCGATAGTCTCGCTCAAGGATCTCGCGCAACTTGCTCGATTCCGCTTCCGTCAAATCCTTGACGCGCGTATCCGGGTCGATCTTCGCCTGAGCAACAATTTTCTTTGCTGCCGACAAGCCAATTCCAAAGATGTACGGTAGAGCATATTCAATGCGCTTATCGCGCGGCAGGTCAACACCCGCTATTCTGGCCAAACTATTTCCTCCGTGTACAGGCTGTCGCTCTCAGCGGTCCATACTGCTCCTTACGAGCGAACCACCACCTCAACTACAGACCAATTAGCCCTGTCGCTGCTTATGTTTAGGGTTCTTGCAGATTACTCGCACGACCCCTTCACGCTTGATAACTTTGCATTTTTCGCACATCTTCTTAACCGATGCTCGAACTTTCATCTTTTTCTCCCTTTGGAGCAATCAGAACATCTTGACTGCACCGACGCACAAAAACACGGCGTTCGCGGGTATTACCGCACCGCGAGCCGTGGGGCCCAACGACAACGATATCATCTCACAATAAATCTTACAAGCCCCGATAATATACCCTATTACCGGTATCTGTACATAATCCGACCTCTGGTCAGATCATACGGAGAGAGCTCAACCCGAACTTTATCCCCTGGCAAAATCTTAATGAAGTTCATTCTGATTTTACCGGAGACGTGTGCCAGAACCTCGTGGTCACTCTCCAGCTTTACTCGGAACATGGCATTTGGCAGGTTTTCAGAAACAATCCCCTCAACCTCAATGCCCTTCTCCTTGTCAGTCTCTTCTTCTGGGACATCGGGCCTTACTCGCGGTCCTGTTGTTGCTGCTGGTGGCGGTGCGGCGGCTCGCGCGTTCTTGCTGGCCTGTCGCCTTCCGCTTCCTCCTCCACCTCTATAGGTTCGCTTTGCTGGCATCTATACCCCCTGCGTCAAAATGACCGCACCACTTTTGGTAATGGCCACGGTGTGCTCAAAATGAGCGGACCATTTGCGATCACAAGTCACAACCGTCCAATCATCATCCAGGGCGACTATTCCAGCCTTGCCCTGGTTCACCATCGGTTCAATGGCGAGTGTCATGCCTTCTTTTAGAACAGGGCCTGTTCCGGGATGACCGTAGTTTGGTATCTGGGGCTCCTCATGCAACTGGCGCCCGACTCCGTGCCCAACCATCTCTTTGACAACCGAGAAGCCGCCACGTTTCGCCCACTTCTCAATCGCGTTACTGACATCGCCTAGCCTTGCGCCATGCTTGGCCTTTTCGAGACCCTTGTAAAGCGATTCTTCAGTAACCTTCAGCAACCTGTCCACTTCGTCGGAAATCGGCCCTACCGGAAAGGTCCACGCGCTGTCCGCATAGTACCCGTTCAGTCGAACCCCGACGTCGCAACTTACTATATCGCCATTTTGCAAAACCCGTCGACCGGGAATGCCGTGCACTACCGCTTCGTTCACGCTGATACACGTGTACGCCGGATAGGGCGGATGTCCATGAGGGGCGTAGCCCAGAAATGCAGAATCTGCACCGTGCGCAGCCATCACCTTTACAGCAGCCATCTCAAGATCGTTGGTGGTTGAGACACCCGGCTCAATGGCCGCTTTCATCGCCTGAAGAGCTTCATAGACGACTGCACCGGCAGCCCTCATTTTCACAATCTCTTCACTTGTCTTCAGCACGATCATTTACGCCAACGCTTTCGGCAAACCAGCACAACCCAACTCTTCAAGTAGTTCTTTCAACTGAACGAAAATCTCTTCCGGCTTGCGATCTGCCTGCACATTGAAGAGAAGATCCCTTCGAGTGTAGTAATCCAGCAATGGAGCCGTCTTATTCTGATATTCGATCAGTCTGATCCTTATCGACTCCGGATCATCATCCGACCTTCGAACCAGTGTGTGTCCACAGTGGTCGCATACATTCTCCTCTTTTGGAGGTAATGCTGTCACATGGTACGTGGCACCACAATTATCACACGACCGTCGACCACTTAACCGTCGGATCAACTCATCTGGAGCGACGTCAAAATTTAACACTCCGTCCAATTGTCGATCCATCCCGTACAGCAACCCTTGCAGTGTGTCGGCCTGCTTTACGGTTCGTGGAAAGCCATCCAGAATGAAACCGTCTTTACAGTCGGGCCTCGCAATACGTTCGCGCACCAGACCTACGACTGTTTCATCCGGAACAAGTTCTCCACGCTGCCAGTACGATTTCGCTTCTAACCCGAGTGGCGTGCCCGCGGCTGCCAGATCACGAAAGATGGCTCCTGTCGATATTTTTGGAACTCCACAGGCTTCCACTATTCGTCCACCCTGTGTACCTTTTCCGGCGCCAGGTGGGCCCAGCAGGATTAATATCATCCTTGTCCACATTCGCTTGGTCGAAGCTTCATGGCTCGTGTCACAGGAGGCTTCACTATTTAATGAAACCTTCGTAGTTCCTCATGATCAATTGCGCTTCAATTGCCTGCATCGTCTCAATCGCCACACCTACAACGATGAGCAGCGAAGTTCCACCGATGAGGCTGAACGAGGTCACTCCCGTCAGGGCAGGTGCAACATACTGAGTCAGGGCAATTGCAGCAAGGAAAACGGCCCCCGCCAGAGTAATGCGAGAGATCACCCTATCGAGATACTCAAAGGTCGGAGTACCCTGCCGAATTCCAGGAATGAAGTTACCATGCTTCTTCAGATTATCTGCCATATCCTTGACGTTCATGATAACCGTCGTATAGAAGAACGTGAAGATAATAATCAGGAACACATAGAAGAGCGTTGCCCAGATGGAATTACCTGGAATCAAGTTCTTTGCGATGTCCTTTAGCCAGCCGATAAATCCATCATTCTTGGGGAAGATATTCATTATCTGTGACGGGAACATCATAAAGGAGACTGCAAAGATGATCGGGATAACACCAGCCGTGTTCACCTTGATTGGTAAGAACGAGTTTCCTGAAGTCGACTGCCGAAGACCAACCATGCGCTTTGCATGTTGGATAGGTATCTTCCGCTGACCCTGCGTAACGTAGACCACGCCGAGGATCGTTCCTATAAACATTAAGATCAGCAACATAACCTGAGGAACGGAAACGAGGTTCTTGGATACCGAGGTAGCCACAAGGCTAACCTGGAAAGGCAAGCTCGTCATAATTCCAGCAAAGATTACGAGGGATACTCCATTGCCGATGCCCTTTTCCGTGATCTGCTCACCAATCCAGAGAAGGAAACAGGTACCAGCCGTCAGCGTAATCCACATCTGTAGCATATTGAGAATAGAGAGGTGGGTCGCCACTCGGAAGCCGAGGGTAATACCGATAGCCGAGAAGAAGGCAATCACGATAGTGAGGTGGCGCGTAATCTTAGCGATTCGTTTGCGACCGGCCTCGCCTTCTTTGCTCATCTGCTCAAGCTGCGGCACCGCGAACGTCAACATCTGCATGATAATGGAGGCGTTAATGTACGGGGTAATTCCCATGGCAAAGAGCGACATACGTCGAAGAGCGCCTCCAGAGAAGACGTCAACGAGTCCGAGAAGACCATTATTGGCTCCGAAGTAGGAGTCCAGCACTTTATGGTCTACACCGGGAACGGGAATATGGGCGCCCAACACGAATACCGCGAACATCGAAAGCGTGAATACAATACGCTTTCGAAGTTCTGGAACCTGTAAAGCCGCTAACAGCGACTCGATCATCTAATTACCCCTTGTGCGGCTTCAACCATTTAAAGGACCGTTACCGTACCGCCGGCTGCTTCCAACTTGGCAATCGCCGATGCACTGAACTTATTGGCTGAGACCGACAGCTTCTTTGCAATTTCACCGTCGCCAAGAATCTTGACTCCGTCGCGAACATCCTTAAGGATGCCCTTCTCGATCAACGTCTCCGGCGATACAACGTCGCCGTTTTCGAAGACATCGAGCTCTTCAACGTTAACAAGGGCGTAGAACTTCTTGTTCACTGCCTTGAAACCGCGCATGTGCGGAAGTCGGCGGTGAAGTGCGGTCTGGCCGCCTTCAAAGTTCGGGTTTACCTTGTTTCGAGCCTTCTGACCCTTGTGACCTTTGGTGCTGGTCTTACCATGTCCGGATCCCGGGCCACGACCAATCTTCTTGCGACGGGTCTTTGAACCTTCGTCCGGTTTCAAATCATGTAACTGCATATCTATCTCCCAACTGGAAGGCGCGGTTGCGCTCTACTCAGCGATCTCCACGTGCACCATGTGCTCAATGACTTTCAACATGCCGCGAATGGCACCGTTGTCAGGGCGAATAACCGTCTTATGCATCTTGGTTAGCCCAAGAGCGGCAACAGTTCTCTTCTGCCTGTACTGAAAGCCGATCGGGCTGCGAGTTAACGTAATCTTCAGGTTAGCCATGACTTCGAACTCCTGCTGCAATCGCCGCCTCTTCTACTTTGCGAACCCACGGAACCATCTCTTCGACGGTCTTGCCGCGAAGCTCTGCAACTTCAGATGCGGTTTTAAGATGCTTCAACGCGTCCATGGTGGCCCAGGCGATGTTAATCGCGTTGGCAGAACCGAGGGACTTTCCGAGCACGTCGTGAACACCGGCAAGCTCAAGAATGGTTCGAACTGAGCTACCAGCAACAATTCCTGTACCAGGTGCGGCAGGCTTCAACAGCACTTCGGCTGCGCCGGATCGCGCAAGGATCTCGTGAGGAATAGTCGTTCCAACCATCGGAACCTTCATCAGGTTCTTTTTGGCGGCGTCTATACCCTTACGAATAGCGTCCGGAATACCTCGAGCTTTGCCGATACCGGCTCCAACATATCCGTTGCGGTCTCCAACGACGACCAGAACGCTCCAACTCATCGTGCGTCCACCCTTCGTGGTCTTCTGCACTTTGTTGGTGCGAACCACGCGCTCTTCAAGGTTCAGGGTATCCGCATTAATTTTCGGCATAGATAACTCCTCGCAGCATGCGCCGCGTCATTAGAACTCGAGGCCGCCCTCACGCGCGGCATCCGCTAGCTGCTGAATACGTCCATGATAGATAAATCCGCCGCGATCGAAGACAATCTTGGTAATTCCGCTGGCTTTGGCCCGGTCCGCGATCATCGATCCAACCGCTTTTGCTGCGTTGAGATTTGCGCCGGTCTTACCGTCTTTGCGGAAACCTGCGTCCAACGAGCTTGCATGGCACAGCGTCTGGCCAGCATCGTCGTCAATCAACTGAGCATAAATATTCTTCGAACTTCGGAAAACGGCGAGCCGAGGTCGTGCGGCAGTACCGCTCACCTTATATCGAACACGTCGATGTCGACGCTCTCTTAGTCTTAACTTATCGTCCATGACTACTCCCCAGTGAAGATAGATTTCTGACCTATCTTCAAATATCCCGTTATGCCGGGCACGAATTCATAGTATACCGGACTGGCGACCTTTTTTCAACCGCCAATCCGGCATTTCTATTCAGATTTAGCTTTGAAGCAAGCGTAAAACCGCTTACTTCTTGGCGCCCTTGCCGCCTGCCTTGCCGCTCTTGCCAGCCTTGCGTCGGACCTGTTCGCCACGATATCGAATTCCCTTGCCCTTGTAAGGTTCTGGCTTTCGGATCATACGTATCTGTGCAGCATTCTGTCCCACCAGCTCCTTATCGATCCCTTTGACGATCACGTAAGGAATACGGGTGGTCGCTTCGATACCGGCTTCGTATTCGATGCCGGGTGGCGGAGCGAGTTCAACTCCATGGGAGAACCCTACTGACAACGAGAGGTTCTTACCATTTACAGCGGTTCGGAAGCCAACGCCGTGAACGTCTAACGTCTTTGCATAACCGTTGGTCACACCTTCAACCATATTAGCAATGATCGTTCGTGAAAGGCCGTGCAAGGAGCGATGTTGCTGCGATTCGCTCGGTCTCTCTACGTTCAATACTCCATCCTGGATGTTCAGGGCTATCTCCGGATGGATCGGCTTGGTCAGCGTGCCCTTCGGTCCCTTGACCGTTACGCTACCGTGATTGACCGTGATTTCCACGCCCTTGGGAAGCGTAATCGGGCGCTTGCCGATTCTTGACATGAATCTATCTCCTTATATTCACCGCTTCGCTCTGGCCATGCCCGAGCAAAACGTGCGACTTACCAGACTTTACAGAGGACTTCGCCGCCAACACCTTTGCGACGTGCTTCTTTATCCGTCATCAGACCCTGTGAGGTGGTGAGGATCGAGATACCCAACCCACGCAGCACTCTGGGCAAGTTGTCGGAACCTGCGTATACTCGCAGACCGGGCTTGCTCACGCGCTGCAGGTCGGTGATAACTCGCTCACGCTTTGAGCCGTACTTCAGGTAGACCTTGATCCGGTCCTGTTTCGGGTCCTTGATGACTTCGTATCCTTTGATGAATCCTTCGCGCTGAAGGATCTTCACAATTTCCACTTTTAGTTTGCTGCCAGAGATCTCAAGAGATTCATGGTAGGCCTTATTTGCGTTTCGAATGCGGGTCAGAAGGTCCGCTACTGGATCTGTTGTATATGCCATTTACCTGTTCCCCCTTACCAGCTCGACTTTGTGATGCCGGGGATCAGACCTTTGTGGGCCATCTCACGGATGCAGATGCGGCAGAGTCCGTACTTTTTGAATACGCCACGTGATCGTCCGCAGACGTTGCAGCGAGTATACGTACGAACGGCGAATTTCGCCGGACGTCGCGCCTTCACTATCAAACAGGTTTTTGCCAATTTCTATCCTCTCGTCGGAGCCGCGGTATTCGCGCGACTGGTAACGTAGTCGTGCCTGCTTAACAACTCACAGGCTAATGGTGCTGCTGGTGCTCCTCACGGCGTTTTTTGTAATCCGCTGTGATGTCCTGCGCGATATGCGCCGGAACTTCTTCGTAATGCGAAGGCTCGAACTCGAAAGTTCCTCGTCCGTGACTGATGCTTCTTAGATCGATTGCAAACCGCTGCATCTCGCTCTGTGGCACCGTCGCCTTCACACACATCTTCTGCTTCCCGGTGGCTTCCGTTCCGATGATCCTTCCCCGTTTGCCGGAGAGATCACTCATCACATCACCCATCAGGTCTTCCGGAACCGTGACGCTTACCGTCAACATCGGCTCCAGGATGACTGGCTGCGCGTTCATCACTACCGTGTGAAACGCCTGCATTCCCGCCATCTTAAATGCTGCTTCCGAGGAATCGACATCGTGGTAAGAACCGTCATAGACGGTGCACTTCACGTCGACTACCGGATTTCCGGATAAGAGTCCATGCAACAGGGCTTCGTGAACACCCTTCTCCACGGCCGGAATATACTGTCTCGGTATGGAGCCACCTACAATGGCATCAACATACTGAAAACCTTCACCTCTGGCCATCGGTTCAAGCTTGATCCAGCAGTCGCCGTACTGTCCTCGTCCACCACTCTGTTTCTTGTGCTTGCCCTGGCCTTCGGCCTTTCCGAGGATCGTCTCCCGGTAGGGAACCTTTACCTCTTCGGGCACGACACTTGCGCCAAACTTCTTCAGCTTCTCCACGACAATATTGAGGTGGGTATCCCCTACGCCTCCCAAGATTGTCTGCCCGGTCACCGGATCTCGCCGATAGGTAAACGTCGGGTCTTCGCCAGCTACTCGCTGCATGGCCGGACCCAGCTTATCTTCGTCCACCTTCGACTTTGCCACTACTGCGACTTCAAAGATCGGGTGCGGCAGTCCAACTTTTTCCAGAATGACAGGCCTCGACTGTTCACACAGCGTGTCATTTGTATGCGTATTCGCAAGTTTCGCGACCGCTCCGACGTCACCAGCGTGAACTTCTTGCGTCGGTTCCTGCGACTTCCCACGAACAAAGTAGAGCTGCCCGATTCTCTCGTCCTTGCCGCTGCACGAATTCCAGATGTGACTGTCGGACTTGATCGTGCCACTCATCACCCGGAAGTAGTTCAACTGCCCGACAAACGGGTCCGCGATGGTTTTGAAAACCAGTGCAGTCGTCTTCTCGTTGTCTGATGCCTTGAGGGAGATCGCCTTACCATCTGGTGACGTCCCCTTCGCATCTCCAAGTTCCGAAGGATTCGGGAAAGCTTCTGATATCAAGTTCATCAAGGTCGCCGCGCCCATGTTTCTGGAAGCAGATCCGCACATGATGGGCACAACGCGACCCGCGTCGATCCCCTCGTGCAGCCCTCGAACCACTTCGTCATCGGAAAGCGTTCCGGTTTCGAAGAACTTTTCCATCAGGTCGTCCGCGCCTTCGGCGGCAGATTCAATCAATTTTTCACGGTAGGTGTCAGCCGTCGCCTGGACGTCATCCGGGATTGGAATCTCTTTGAATTCCTTCCCAACACCTGTATAAGCCCGCATGTGGACCAGATCGACCAATCCAGTAAACGTCGCTGCGGAACCTATTGGAACATGAACCGGCGCTATACAGTTTCCGTAATGCCCCCGCAGTCTCTCCACAACTCCGAAGTAGTCTGCGTTTTCCCGGTCCATCTTATTCACAAAAACAGCGCGGGGATGGTTCGAAGCTTCCGCCAGGTCCCACGCGATTTCAAATCCTACTTCAACATCACCCTGTGCAGACGTAACGAGAATAGCTGCATCTGAAACTCGTAGCGCTAACCGAACTTCACCCTGAAAATCGAGATACCCCGGAACATCGAGCAGATTAATCTTGGTGGCGCCCCATTCACATGGTGCGACGCCGATATTAATGCTGATGTGGCGTTTAGCCTCTTCCGGATCAAAATCTGTGGCTGCCGTACCATCATCGGTCCGGCCCATTCGGTCAATAGCGCCCGAAGTAAAAAGCATCGCTTCGGCAAGCGTAGTCTTACCCGCCCCCTGGTGCCCGAACAGGCCCACATTGCGGATGGATTCGATCCCATACTTTTTCATACGTTTCCCCTCCCACGCTCTCCGACATTACTGCCGAAGGGCCGCCATTGGCTGTTATTGCGTACATCAAGGAAACCAGATGCGCTATTTAGTTGTCCGTGCTACCGCTCCGCTAAGCGTCCTTCTTTGTTCGGAACGGCATGCCGAGACCCTTGAGAAGGGCGCGGGCTTCCTCATCTGTGCCAGCGGTGGTCACCACAATGATGTCCATACCGCGAGTTCTGTCTACTTTGTCATACTCGATTTCCGGGAAGATCAACTGCTCTTTAACGCCCATGGCAAAGTTGCCGCGTCCGTCGAAAGAGTTGGGGTTGATGCCCTGGAAGTCACGCACTCGGGGGAGCGCAGTAAAGATAAATCGATCCAGGAATTCATACATGATCGAGCCGCGAAGAGTCACTTTGCAGCCGATTCGAGCGCCTGCGCGTAATTTGAAGTTGGAAATTGATTTGCGGGCTCGGGTTACAGTTGGCTTCTGACCGGAGATAATTCCCAGGTCGCGCATGGCGTTGTCCAGAAGTTTGGAATCGCCACCGGTCTGGCCGGCTCCGCCAACACCCATGTTGATGACGATCTTGTCCAGTTTCGGGATCATCATTACGTTCTTGTATTCAAACTGCTTCTGTAGCTCAGGAACTACTGTCTTGATGTACGAATCTCTAAGTCTTGCCATCTAAAAATATCCTCATGCGGCCCATGGGAACAGGGTCCGCGAAATGGGGCACGGAACACCGTGCTTCCTCCGTGATGATTCGGGCCGGACTATCCGGCCCCATCAAACACTAATCGATTGTCTTTGCGCAGTCAGGATGCTTGCAATGGCGGAACTTTCGGGAAGAAAGCTTGCCAGCGCCTTCCTTGAAGCCATAACCAACTCGCGTGGGTCGACGGCAACTCGGACAGATCAACATCACTTTTGGCGCGAACATTGGCGCCGGCTTTTCAATTCGGCCACCCGGAAGAATTTCCTGCATACCGGTTCGCGTGGTGCGCTCGGTCTGCTTAGCCTTGGTATGGCGGATGATCATGTTCACCCCTTCAACCAGAACTTTGTTCTTCTTTGGGAAGGCGCGAAGGACTTTGCCGGACTTGCCCTTGTCTTTGCCTGCGATTATCTGAACTTCGTCACCTTTTTTGATACGAAGTTTGACTTCATATTCACCTGGTTTTTTCTTGACTCCCATTACACTACCTCCGGGGCCAGCGAAATAATCCGCATGAAGTTAAAGTCACGTAGTTCTCGTGCAACAGGTCCGAATACGCGGGTTCCGCGCGGCTCCATGTTGGTATTGATCACGACGCACGCATTGTCGTCAAATCGAAGCACAGATCCATCCTTGCGGCGGATTGGCTGTCGAGTTCGAACTACAACGCAGCGCACAATGTCGCTCTTCTTTACCTGTTGGCCAGGGGTTGCGGACTTCACGACGCCTACGATCACGTCGCCAACTCGCGCATCCTTGCTGTTTGAGCCTTTCAAGACCCGAATACACATAATCTCCCTTGCGCCGCTGTTGTCTGCCGCGCGGAGACGGGTATACGGTTGAATCATTTGTTTCTCCTGAAACGTTTAACCGGCAGAGCCGGAACTACTTGGCCTTTTCGACGATCTGGACGACTCGCCATCGCTTCTCTTTGCTGATGGGACGGGTCTCCATCACTTCTACGGTGTCGCCAATCCCACATTCGTTGTTCTCGTCATGGGCTTTGAGCTTCTTGGTTCGCCGCATCGTCTTGCCATACAGTGGGTGGCGAATAATCTGAGCAATCGCCACAACCACTGTCTGATTCATTTTATCGCTAACTACAACGCCCTGTCGAACCTTACGTCGGCCCCGGACTTCTGTAGATTCAATAGCATCTGCCATGCGCCTTATACCTCACTTGCCATTGATCGCTCTTTTTGGAGCGTCAATATTCTGGCAATCTGCTTGCGGGAGTGGGGCGCGGCCGCCGTATTCTCCACCTTCTTGACCATGCCCTGAGTCCGCAGGTCGTATAGCTTGCGTCGCTCATTTGCGAGTGCAGCTACCAGTTCCTGATCGCTCAGGTTTCGCAGATCTTCAATTATCTGCTTTCGCTTTACTTCAGCCATTTCCAGTCTCCGAACCTGTCTCCGCGACTTCGGCTTCTACTTCGTTCTCTTCAGCTGCCGGAGCATCTGCATAAACGACTTCAACCTCAGTCGGGCTATCCAAATCAATCAAGGCCCCACTCAAAGCGGCCTTTGCTGCGGCTTCCGCAATTGCGGCTTCTGCGGCCTCTTCTACCGATCCCTCACGAATGATAAACTTCACATCAATAGGAAGTTTATGTGAGGCGAGTCGCATAGCTTCTCGAGCAAGGTCAACGTGTACGCCCTTCATTTCAAAGAGCATACGACCCGGCTTGACCACGGCGACCCAGCCTTCGGGAGCGCCTTTTCCGGAACCCATGCGGGTTTCAGCAGGCTTCTTAGTATAAGGTTTGTCCGGGAACACCCGGATCCAGACCTTTCCACCACGCTTGATGTGGCGGGTCATCGCAATACGAGCCGCTTCGATCTGGTTGGCCGTCATCCAGCAGGATTCCAGCGCCTGGAGACCGTAATCCCCAAAGTTGAGCGTTGTTCCCCCGGACGCTTTGCCGCGGCGATGGCCACGGTGCTGCCTCCGGTATTTAACGCGCTTCGGCATTAACATTAGTTCTGTCCTCCTCTGCCGCCAGCGCCACCACGTCCGCCGCCTTGACCACCTCGGCCGCCACCAGGACCACCGCGACCGCCGCCGCCACCAGGGCCACCACGACCGCCGCCGCCACCTTCGCGACCACCGCGACCGCCACGACCACCGCGTTCGCCACGATCAGATCGATCATTGCGCATCGCTTCACGTCGAGGAACGATCTGGTCTTCGGTAAATCGGCTGCCACCGGGTAGAACGTCACCCTTGTAGATCCAGACCTTGATACCGATGTTGCCGTACGTGGTTGCCGCTTCAGCAAAACCGTAGTCGATATCCGCTCGAAGTGTCTGAAGCGGAATCTTACCGTCTCGCTGATGTTCTCGGCGGGCCATTTCAGCGCCAGACAGTCGACCGGCGCACATAACACGCACACCTTTGACGCCAAGTTTCATGGCTCGCATGATTGCCTGTCGCATAGCGCGCTTATAAGCAATTCGCTTTTCGATCTGCTGGGCAACCGACTCCGCAACCAACTGCGCGTCGATATCCGGATGGCGGATCTCTGCAACGTTTACATGCACTTTCTTCTTGGTAAGCTTCTCAAGGGCGAGCTTGACATCGTCAACGCCCTTGCCGCCTCGGCCAATGATGATTCCGGGTTTTGCGGTATGCAGGGTAACCCGCACCGTTCCACCTGGTCTCTCAATCTCTACGCGAGAGATTGCTGCCGTGCTGAGCTTCTTCTTCACCCAGAGGCGGATTTTGTAATCCTCATAGATGTAGTCGGCAAATGACTTGTCTGAGTACCACTTGCTGTCCGAATCACGGATGACGCCGATGCGGAATCCAATCGGATGAATCTTTTGTCCCAAATCGTTTCTCCCTACTCGGCCTTCGGCTTTGCGGACGCTTCTTCCGTCGTTTCGACGGTTTCGGCGACCGGGGCCTCAGAATGGTGCTCGGCAGCGTGCGGCTTTACAGCTTTAACATGCTCGGCGACCGCTGGTGCGACCACCTTCTCTTCAACCACCGGCGCTACTGCTGCCTTCTCTTCCTTCACCTTCGCTTTTGGCTCAGGCTTGGAGGCTGGCGCTGCTGCAGCGGCCGTCGCCGTTCGTCGGCTTGGCTTCTGGATACGCGCAGGTCGCGGCTTCGGCTCGACTTCTTCCACGATGATCGTGATATGACACGTTCGCTTTAGAATTCGGTATGCTCGGCCCTGTGCTCGCGGCTGAACTCGCTTAGCCCGGGGACCTTCGTCCACGAAACAGCGAATTACTCTCAAGTTCTCCGCGATTAGCGGATCCAACTGCTTACCCGTTTCCGGATCATGAGGTCGGCTGTTCTCGGCGTTTGCCGTTGCGGAGACGATCACATCAGAGATCGCTTCGGCCGCAAAGTTCGGCACAAATTTCAGAAGCGCAAGCGCTTCCGTCACATACTTGCCTCGAACTGCATCCATCACAAACCGCGCTTTACGCGGCGGGATTCGCAGATATTTAGCTGTCGCCCCTGCCTGGTTTGGTGCGTACTTCGGCAGGGTCTTATCTTTTCCCATTACGTCAATCTCCTGTCGTGGAGGGCGCTCATTGCCTCAGGCATTGAGAGCCAGGACCACATTACCGAATGTTCGTACGCCGATCAACCTGCTGGCCAGCGTGGCCTCGGAAGAGTCGGGTCAGGGCGAATTCGCCCAGTTTGTGTCCAACCATGTTTTCCGTAACGAATACGGGAATATGCTTTCGTCCGTCGTGCACCATGAAGGTGTGACCGATGAAGTTCGGGAAGATTGTGGATCGACGGGACCAGGTTTTGATCGCCTTCTTGTCGCCACGTTCGTTCATGGCTTCCACTTTCTTCATTAACTTCGGATCGGCGTACGGACCCTTTTTAAGGGAACGTCCCATTGTAATTCTCCTGTATGGGCGTATGGGTGGCTCTGCTGATGAGCGGGAACTTGGTCCAGATGCTCATCAACCTACCCACACAGTTATTTCGCGCCGCGCTTTCGCACGATGTATTTGCTGGTCGACTTGTTGCGACGGGTCTTGTATCCAAGCGCTGGCTTACCCCACGGTGTTGCAGGACCTTTTTTGCGTCCCACGGGAGATTTGCCTTCGCCACCACCATGGGGATGGTCCCTCGGGTTCATCGTTACGCCGCGAACGTGCGGCCTTCGACCAAGCCAGCGGCTTTTGCCGGCTTTACCCCAGGACTCATTCTCATGATCTACATTCCCCACCTGGCCAATAGTGGCCCGGCAATCGATAAGTACTCGTCGTACTTCGGATGATGGAAGGCGAACTTGCGCATACTTGCCTTCCTTAGCCATCAACTGAGCTCCGGCTCCGGCGCTTCGGACCATCTGTCCGCCGCGACCCGGCTGTAGCTCGATGTTGTGGATTACTGTACCAACCGGGATGTGCCGCAACTGCAGGCAGTTACCCGGCTTGATGTCGGCGGTATCGCTGGAGCTGATCTTGTCGTTCACTTTCAGGCCGACCGGGGCGATGACATATCGCTTCTCGCCGTCTGTGTAGTGAATCAATGCGATGCGCGCCGTTCGGTTTGGATCGTACTCGATCGTCGCGACCTTACCAATGACATCAATCTTGTCACGTCGGAAGTCGATGATTCGGTACATCTTCTTATTACCGGCGCCTCGGAATCGAACCGTAATTCGACCCTGATTGTTTCGTCCGCCCGAGCTTTTAATCGGAAGGAGCAGCGAACGCTCAGGTTTGGTTGCCGTTATCTCTTCAAACGTCGAAACAGATCGAAATCTGCGGCTCGGCGTTGTCGGTTTATATTGTCTTAGCGCCATAGTTATATTCCCTCAAAGAGCGTGATGGCTTCGCCTGGCTTCAGCGTAACAATCGCCTTCTTCCAGTCGGTGGTCCGGCCTTCCGGCGCTCGACCAACTCGCTTCTTCTTACCCTTGACGCTGATGGTATTTACCTTCGTAACGGTCCCGGGTTCCAACTTGAAGATCATCTCAACCGCCAATGCGATTTCAATCTTGTTTGACTCTTTGCTGACGCGGAAGGTGTACTTGCCGTCTGCTCCAAGGTCCATTGCCTTTTCGGACAACATTGGACGCTCAATGATTAGATACGGGTCTCTCATTTTGCCAACACCTCCTCGATCTTGCCAACAGCGCCCTGTGCCAGCACAACTCGACCGGCCACCAGCACGTCTCGCACCGAGAAGTTCGGGGCGTAGCGCAGGGTGACATACGGAATGTTGCGGCAGGATTTCACGAGCGATTCATCATATTCCGGAACGATCAGAAGTACGGTCTGCGGTCGCAACGCGGTCGCAACTACCAGTTCGCCCTTCTGCTTGTTCTTTACTCTAACTTCTTTGGTTAACGGCAGGCTGTTGAGCACGCCGAGAACACCCTTGGTTGCGATACCCGGCAACTTCAGAGCATCCAGTCCAATGACTTCGCCATCCGAAACCTTGGCCGAGAGAGCGGAGCGCAGAGCACCATGTCGCATCGACTTCGGGAAGGCCTTCGAGTAGCTTCGTGGGTGTGGGCCGAAGACAACGCCACCATGTCGCCAGTGCGGGGCTCGGGTGCTGCCCTGTCGGGCGCGGCCGGTACCCTTCTGTTTCCATGGCTTGCGTCCACCACCGCGCACTTGTGCACGGGTCTTGGTGTCTGCGGTGCCTTGTCGTGAGTTTGCTTCTTCTGTCTCGACGGCCTGGTGCATCAATCCCATGTTGGGAGTAACACCAAAAACTGCTTCCGGGAGAGACAGAGCGCCGAGCTCTTTGCCCGACTGATTATATAACTTTATATCTGGCATCTCTGTAACTCCTAAATCTTGCTGATCGTAAGGAAGCCGCCATTTGCGCCAGGCACAGCACCCTTGACCAGAACGATGTTCTTCTCGGAATCGATTCTCACGATTGTTAGGCCGCGCACAGTCACCTGTTCGGCGCGGCTGCTGACCTGAATCGAAAAGTCCACGCGCAGGATCTGTCCGGTGGTCACCGTGACCGAGTCGCGCACCGCGTCGGCGAACCCCGCCTTATGCACGGCAATCCGATA
>JBDUAM010000402.1:0-15943 GCA_040004655.1 Chthonomonadales bacterium
GACGGCGGAGCGCCAGTTAATTGCGCTGGCACCCTAGTTGTGGCGGGTGTTAACAAGGACACTTGCGGCGCAAGTGACATTGAATCGTTCAATGCAGATGGATCGGTAACCATAACGGCCGCGGCTGGCAACAGCGCTGGCGTATGGACCATCAGTGGCAACACGATGACAATCTCGTTCACGCAATACCACGGTGTGGCTCAGGCGCCTGCGCTGGTGAAGACCATGCACTATACATTGACCAGCATCAATCTTACGCTTCGCCCAATTGACACCGGCGTAGTTGAGAATGGCGAAACGGTTACGCTTGCAAGATTGCTGTAAGCATTAGACCATATTGCATTGGATACAATTTGATATCGCCCTTGAGAACTTCGGTTTTCAAGGGCGTTTCATTTGGTGATGTAGATTGACCTGCCCGCGACTTGGGACGCGATTTGCAGGGAATATTGCAATGAACGGTTAAGAATAACGAAGTTCAATATTCAATGAGGAGTAAATTGCATGCGATTTCGAAACCTGATTTTTACCCTGAGCCTCGGATTCTTACTTTTAGGGCGAAACACCTATGCGCAGGATGCCACCCATCTTGTTGACGTAGTATATGGTCACAAGCTGGGCGTTGCGCTCACAATGGATGTTTTCAAACCGGAGAAGCCCAATGGAATCGGCGTGCTATGGATGGTCAGCGGCGGTTGGGTTTCAAATCACAACAGTATTAGCCCGCAAATCGCAAAGGTCTTCACGGATCAAGGACAGACGGTCTTTGAGGTGGTCCACGGCAGCCAACCGAAGTTCACCCTGCCGGAAATCATGCTGGACATTAATCGCGCGGTCAGGTTTGTACGATTCCACGCCAAGGAGTACGGCGTCGATCCTGACAGACTCGGAATTTCCGGCGGCAGCGCAGGAGGACACCTCTCTACGATGATGGGTTGCTATGGAACCGAGGGCAATCCAAATGCTAGTGATCCAGTCGACAAGGTCTCCAGCCGGGTACAGTGCGTGGCGTGTTTCTATCCTCCAACCGACTTTTTGAACTACGGCGAAGAGGGCAAAGCTGCTTTCGATAATCCGATGCTTAGACCTTATTATCCCGTTTTTGGACTACCGGAATCAGCGCCAAGGGAAGACAAAGTCAAGGTGTTGAGATCACTCTCGCCGATATATGGCGATTTGAAAAGCGCACCCCCAACCTTCATAATTCATGGCGAAGCGGACACGTTGGTACCCATTCAACAATCGGAAAGGTTACTTGGAAAGTTGAAAGATGCAGGTGTCGAGACCAAACTGGAGCGACGTCCTGGCAAGGGCCATGGCTGGGCCGGCCAAGAGAAAGACGCCATTCTGCTTGCCGACTGGTTCACCTCGCATCTAGGCAAGAAGGCAGCGAATTGATCTCCCGGCGATTAGTAATCTGCGCAAGTTTAGCTACTTTGGCGTCGACAATTGAAGTTGACGTGAATGCGGCATCTCCCAGAGCACTGCCAGAGTCGATTACAATTCAAACGAAAGGTGGGCTACTGGTCCTCCAGCCGTTGAAACATGGCTCTGTTCTCTTCAAGTATAAAAGCAAAAACTATTTTGTCGATCCCGCGCAGTTACCTGCGGACATGCCGCTCCCTCTAGCCGATGCCATCTTTATAACACATGAGCACGGAGACCACTGCGACCCTGCAACCTTGAAGAGAATTCAGAAGCTGTCGACAGTGATTATTGCCAATGCCAATTCCGCAGCCATCCTGAAGAGCGGCATCGTATTGAAGAATGGCGATAAGCGGCAAGTTCTGGACGTATCAGTAGAAGCGGTCCCGGCATACAACATTGAGCGCCCAAACTTTCATCCAAAAGGTCGCGACAACGGATACGTGATTACCGCTGGCGATAAACGAATCTACTTTGCCGGCGACACCGAGAATACTCCAGAAATGCGCGCGTTGAAGAATATCGACGTTGCATTCCTGCCGATCAATCTCCCATTCACTATGCCGCCCAAAGACGCTGCGGCCGCGGCTCGAGCGTTTCAACCCAAAATGTTGATCCCCTACCATCAGGGTTCATCCAATCCTACAGAAGTTCAAGCTGCGTTGAAAGACACGAAGATTGTTGTAAAGGTAATCGCCCTACCGTAAATGAGAATCCGACCTCCCAAAAGGAATTACGCTATATGGACGCAAGAAAATTGCTCGCATTGCCCCCTTCTGTCGAAGTACTTCTTAAACGCCGTAAGCCCGTTATCAATGTACATGACGCTGTTTGCGATGAGCTATCACCGCTCGACAAACTGGCGTCAAAGATCACGCAACGAGTGGGCACTATGGGTTTCTTCTTGATCATTTTTACCTGGACCATTCTTTGGACCGGTTACAATATTCTCGCGTCGACCGTTCCTGGCCTCCATTGGACAGCATTTGACCCGTTCCCGGCATTCGTGGCCTATCTGCTAATCAGCAACGTTATCCAGATTCTACTGATGCCTCTCATTATGGTGGGCCAGAATATTCAGGGAGCCCATTCTGAAAAACGGGCCGAGAGCGACTACGAGGTAAACGTTAAGGCGGAGAAAGAGATTGAGATCATTCTGCGACACCTGGAGTTTCAGAACGCCGTATTAATTTCTATGCTGGAACATCTCGGAATAAGCAAGGACGAGGCAGTGAAGGGATTGAAAGATCAGGGTATGGCAGACGGTTCACCGACTAAGATCGTGTGACGCTTCGGTCATTGGCTTGGATCGATGGATCTGCTTGCAGTGCTCCATGGTGATGACATTGACCTCGCCGTCAGCCTCCAAAATGGCGAATCTAACGGTTGATATGTCGTCTATCTCGCGTTGACGTAGGGCCTCCTCCACTTCGTGCCTGGTCAGGCCCGCCCGAATCAGGTGCGTGTTTATAAACTCTCCGTCGTGAACGAGAAGTAGTGGTCCGCCACATACTAATCGGCGAAAATGTTTGTGGTGACGGGCAAGTCGGGAGATGAATGCGTTGCAGATTAGCAGCGTGGCGGCCGAGACAAGTCCGGTCATGAGCCGAGTATCGCCGCCGATCATGGCTGTCTCAACCGCGCTTCCGAGTATCAAGACGGTAATCAAATCAAATGGAGTAAGCTGACCTAACTGTCGGCGACCAAGAAATCTCAGGCTCAAAATGAGGAAGAGATAGATGCTGGCAGTCTGAAAGACAGTTGTGCCAACCTGTTGAATGGAAATCATACGCGGTCCTCGCTCAAAACTAAGTTCAGAATACCCTGACTCCTATACCCTTGAAAGGCATAGCCCTTGATAGCCTGGCTATCCGAAGTCTTCTCCCACCCCACCTGGATTGGCGCCCTTATCATCTCCGGGAAAACGATCATTGTCTACCTCTTTCTTGTCGGCGGATTGCGCCTGCTTGGTAAACGCGAGCTCGGCCAGATGACGATTTACGATCTGGTTCTCATGATTGTCCTGGCAAACGCCGTCCAAAACGCCATGGTTAGAAACGACTCGTCTTTGGTCGGCGGATTGGTCGCAGGACTGACTCTGCTCGTAATCAATCGACTCTTCTCCCTGCTGCTCGCCCGATCATCGGCGATGGAGCGATTGATGGTCGGCGAGCCTGTACTCATTCTCAGCGGAGGCAAGCCGCTTAAAAAGAAAATGGAAGCAGAAGGCGTCACGTATGATGAACTGTTAACGGCTCTACGAGAGCACGGACTAACACGACCCGAAGATGCTGAAATGTGTGTCCTTGAAGTCGACGGGTCGATAAGCGTGGTTGCGGTTGGAAATACTGTTCATCGATCCCGAAGGCACTATCGAGCAGTGAGATTGCCCTGATGTCCGGTGAATATCTCTGGTTCCTCTCGATTCTCGCCGGGCGATCCATTGTCGTAGTCATCTTTATCGTCATTATGCTGCGCGTAATGGGCAAGCGCCAGATCGGGCAATTCAACGTCTATGATATGGCTCTTCTTATGGCGCTGGCAAACGCCGTACAAAATGCTATGACTGCCGGCAAAGGCGAGCTCTCCGTCGGTATTACTTGCGCTGGAGCATTACTGGTATTTGGTCGAATATTGACACTTATCATTACAAAGGCGCCTGCCATCGAGAAGTACGTAATCGGGTCTCCGACTATACTAATTAACAATGGCAAGTTAGAGAAGGCACATTTGAAAAAAGAACTGGTTACCGAACACCAGTTGATATCAGTTATTCGAGGGCATGGACTGACCGGTGTTCGCCAGGTCAAGTTGGCCATTCTAGAAGTCGATGGATCTGTTACGATCATTCCAAAACCAGAAAAACCCGCCCCTTCCAAATAAGTCATTATGGTATACTAAACTATACATAAATGATCGTGTCGATTGAGGAAAGCGCAACCTTGAACTTCAATATTAAGTCCGATTATACGCTGCAAGGCGACCAGCCTAAAGCCGTCGAACAACTAGTCGACGGGGTGCTTCAAGGCAAGCGATTTCAGACCCTGCTCGGCGCGACTGGCACCGGCAAAACGTTCACGATGGCGAATGTGGTGCAGCAGCTTCAGCGCCCTACACTGGTGATGGCGCACAACAAGACACTCGCCGCCCAGCTCTGCTCCGAATTCCGCGAGTTTTTCCCGGATAACGCCGTCGAGTACTTTGTCTCTTACTACGATTACTATCAGCCGGAAGCCTATATCCCGCAGAGCGACACCTATATTGAGAAAGACGCCCAGATCAACGACGAGATCGACCGTCTACGCCACTCGGCAACGCAGGCAGTTCTTGAGCGACGTGACGTCATCGTGGTCGCTTCTGTGTCGTGCATCTACGGGCTTGGATCGCCAGACGAATACCGCAAAATTATCTGCTCCTTCCGTCGTGGCGAGACCTTTGACCGCGAAGATGCTTTGCATCGACTGGTCGACATGCAGTTCACCCGCAACAACCTGGAGCTCCAGCGCGGAACGTTTCGCGTTCGTGGGGACATTCTCGAAATTCAGCCGATTGACGAAGAGATCATCATTCGCGTGGAGTTCTTCGGCGACGAGGTCGAACGGATCACCATTGTCGACCATGTGACCGGCGAGCTGATAGGCTCTCGGGATTTCGTCACGATCTTCCCGGCCAGCCACTTCGTTACGTCCGCCGACCGCGTTGAGGAATCCATCGTGGCGATTGAAGAAGAGATGAAGCAGCGGGTCGCCCTTTTCCAAAGCCAGGGCAAGTTAATCGAAGCGCAGAGAATTGAGCAGCGTGTTCGGTTTGACATCGAGATGATGCGGGAACTCGGTTACTGTAGTGGGATTGAGAATTACAGCCGATACATGGACGGTCGCGAGCCCGGTACGGCGCCAAATACACTCTTCGACTATTTCCCCGAAGACATGTTGATTATCGTTGATGAATCGCACCAGACCCTACCACAGATTCGCGGGATGTACGCCGGTGATAAGGTCCGAAAAGACACCCTCATCGAATATGGTTTCCGATTGCCATCTGCCCTGGACAATCGACCACTCAAGTTTCCGGAATGGGAAGAGCGCGTTCGACAGGCGGTGTTTGTCTCCGCAACTCCGGGTCCATTCGAGAAGGATCACTGTCCGGTTATGGTCGAACAGATCATTCGACCAACAGGACTGATCGACCCCGAAATCGTGCTCAAGCCGACCAAGGGACAGATCGACGACCTGATCGGCGAGATCCGAAAGAGGACCGAGAAGAAGGAACGCGTTCTGGTCACCACGCTCACCAAGCGCATGGCAGAGGACCTGACCGACTACCTTGAAGAGTTGAATATGAAGGTCCACTACCTCCACAGTGACATCAAAACGTTAGAACGTTCCGAGATTTTGCGTGACCTTCGAACGGGTGTGTACGATGTGGTCGTCGGGATCAACCTGCTTCGTGAAGGACTCGATCTTCCGGAAGTCTCGTTGGTGGCCATCCTCGACGCCGATAAGGAAGGCTTCCTCCGCAGCGATACCTCCCTTACGCAGACAATTGGTCGAGCGGCACGCAACGTCGCCGGGCAGGTGATCATGTATGCCGACAAGATGACCGGCTCCATGCAGCGCGCCATCGAAGAGACCAATCGACGCCGCGCCATTCAGAAGGCTTACAATGAGGAGCACGGGATCACGCCAACCACCGTCATCAAGGCCGTGCGAGACCTCATCGGGGCGGGCGCGGTCGCTGAGACGCCTACCGAATACAGTGTCTCCAACATGCGGTCGCGGGCAGAGAGCGCGAACATGGGGATCGACCAGGTGGTCGAAGTAATCGGTGCGCTGGAGAAGCAGATGAAGGAAGCGGCCAAATCACTCGACTTTGAACGCGCTGCAGAACTTCGCGATGAGATAAATGAGCTACGCCGATTCGTAAACCCGGGCGACTTCACCATTCCCGTCGCACCGAAAAAGCCTGCCGGAAAGATTCGACGTGCAAGATAGGTTCACGCGATGAGATCGATTGGAGTGGTCACTGTCGGACGCAGTGACTACGGTATCTATCACCCCCTGCTGAAGGCGCTTCAGGCCGACCCTGAGATCGACTTGCACCTCTACATCAGCGGAATGCACCTCTCAAGCGACCATGGATTCACTGCCGACGCAGTTGAAGCGGACGGCTACCAGATCGCCGACCGCATCGACCTAGGTGTCACCTCCGACACACCGGAAGACATTGCTACCGCGATGGGTGAGAGCGTGGCTGGATTTGCACAGAGCTTTGCCCGATGGAAACCCGACATCCTCGTGGTCCTCGGGGATCGATATGACATGTTCGGTGCGGTTCTGGCTGCGTTGCCATTCCTCATTCCCGTAGCGCACATCCATGGTGGTGAACTGACCTTCGGCGCGATGGATGACTCGCTGCGCCATTCGCTCACCAAACTCTCGCACATTCACTTCACCAGCGCGGCAGAGTATGCCCGACGTGTTATTCAGATGGGTGAAGAACCGTGGCGAGTCCACGTGACCGGCGCGCCTTCTCTCGACAATGTCCGCGAATACCAGATGCTAAGTCGAGAAGAGTTGGAAGCAAAATTCGACCTCGATCTCTCCGAACCATTTCTGCTTGCTACCTATCATCCCGTAACCCTTGAGTTCGAACAAACGCCCAACCAGATCATCCAATTCCTCGACGCGCTTGATCAAGTTGGCATGCCGGTGATTTTCACCATGCCGAATGCCGACACGAGCGGTAGTATCATCCGCGCGGCCATTCAGGCGTACACGATGACCCATACCGACGCCAGCATCGTGGAGAACTTTGGCAGCCTCGCCTATTTCAGCATGATGAAGATCGCGGCCGCCATGGTCGGCAATAGTTCCAGCGGACTAGTAGAAGGCGGCATCTTCCAGTTACCCGTTGTAAATGTGGGTAACAGGCAGGAAGGTCGCCTTCGCGGACCAAACGTTATCGACTGTGGATATGAAACCGAAGAGATTGTGTTTGCCATCAAGCGCGCGACGACGAAGTATTTCAAATCGGCGCTGGATGAAACTGCCGGCGTGTACGGAGATGGCAACGCCGTTGGTCGAATTATGGAAGTTTTGAAGTCAGTAGAGCTGGGCCCTGCGCTGGTAGCTAAGAGATTTTATGACGTGAAAAAGGGTCTGCCAGAAGTTGTGTGTCCGTGGGAATAGGGACACATCTTCCAGCAGACCCGCCTAATTATCTGCTTGGTTAAGAACTCAAACGAACTCTACTTCGCAAAGCTCCACAACTTGTCTGTATTTCGCACATTCGCGGCGAAGTTCTCTACCTCTTTGCGCAACACGGCTGGGGTCACCGCTCGATTGTCAAAGGATCGGTGCAGGTAGAGTTTCTTCTGAGTCTGGTCATAGTAGAACGCGGATGGGTCGATATCGCCATTGCTTACGAGCAGCGCTAGCCACTTGTCCGCAGTGATGGAGGCTGGCTCATCCACCTTGCCGAGGTTGGCGTTCAGCCCCATTTTGCGTTTGTCCGGGCTTAGCACGACTTGCATGTTGATAGTCCACGTGTCTTGCTTTATCGCCAGCAAAAATCCCTTGCTCAGTGGCTTCGGCTCAAATCCCATATTCGTTAACATCGTCTTCAGGGATTCGTCTTCCAGAGTTTGAGCTGCATCGGCACCGCTCTGCTGTGCGCGAACCAGCGGACTGATTGCGGTTGCAGTCCAAAGGAGAATGGCAAACATCGATACGGCGGAAATATATTTCTTCATGATCTTCCTTTCGTGGGTCGCGTCATTGCGGACATTTTATAGGATTCTTCGGTGTCTGTCAATATTCGGTGACCATGCTATCCAATCGCACCAAACGCGATTGCCGTCATATGGAACTCGCTCTTGAGTACTTCGCGCCAGTCGATAGCATCTTTTGAGAGCAACACTCTACCCTTCCACTTTGCGCCGACGTAGACGCCGTTGCCAAAGGTCGCAGTGAGGGGCGCATTCTTGTTGGATTCGCGCTTCCAGGCGACTCCATCGGCAGAAAAGAACGTCGCGCCGATTCCAATGGCCGTAAACTGTGTGCCCGTCCAGACGATGGAGGTTAGATGCTCTCCCTCCTCACCGATTTGCTTGTCAGACCACGTCATGCCGTCCTTCGTTCGCATTCGCAAGCTATTCAGCCCTACACCCACGAAGATCCCATTGCCGAATGCCACGTCAACCAGAGTCTCCTTCGCGGTGGTTCCAACTACGTCTTTCCAATCCTTGCGGCCATCGGGTGAAGCAGATAGTCGACCCCGATCCCCCACTCCCACAAACTTGCCTGCCCCAGCGGCAATCCGGCGAAGCATATGCGGGCCACCAACATCTTGAAATTCGGACCATGTCTTGCCATCGGTCGAATGGAATTCAAACGGTCGCGAGGAGCCCACCGATCCCCCGTCGCCACCATATCCGATGAACGAACCGCCTTCGTAAATCAACGTGCGGATGTATCTAACGTACCCCGCTTCCTTCTTGCCAACGGTCCAATCTTTGCCATTCGTGGTTATCGCGGTTATATTGTCACCACCGTATGACCCGATTGCAATTCCAACACCGTTACCAATGGCAACCGTTCGGTAGATCTCGCCCTCTTTACCAACGTGAACCTGTTCCCACCGTTCACCGTCCGGGGAAACGTATATCACAGCATTATGCCCGACCGCCACAAATCCGGGTGTCGCCACGTTAACCGAGTCCGGGCAATCGACCGCCAAACATCACATTCTTCGTCGACTTGTTGTTGCCAAATTCCTCACACTTCACGCCCATGTTGTTGATGAGCTCGGTGTACAGGTTAGACATCGGCACATCCTTGCCAAAGTCGATGTGTTTGCCGGGCTTCAATGTGCCGCCACCTCGACCCGCCAGCACTACCGGATAGTTGCTCATACCATGGCCACCGTCGGACATGTAAGAGGTGTAGAGGAGGGTGGTGTTGTCGAGAAGGGACGAACCACCCTCGTCAATCGACTTCATCTTGCGTACGGTTTCGGCGAAGAGCGAAGTGTACCAGGTGTGGATTTGTCGACAGGCTTCTCGCGCGACCGGGTCGGCATTCTCCACTCGGTCGGCGTTGCCTTGATGCTCCAGCGTATGACAGTGCGTCTCGTATCCAACGGTGATCACGCCCGGGAAGTGCGCCTCATCGCTGCCAGCAGCAAGCGTCACCACGCGCGTGGAGTCTGTCTGGAATGCCAGGACCATCAGATCTGAGAGGATGGCGATGTACTCACCATGCTTTTCGGGATCACGCTCAACTTCGCCAGAAATCTTGTAAAACGGAATATTCTCGGGGTAGAGCGTCGGCTTCACCAGCTTAGATGGACCCGGGTTCTGCGCATCCAGAAGCTCCTGTCGCAGTCGTGCTTCCAATCGACGCATGCGGCCCTCCACACTGTGTACAGAGCTCAGGTAGCCGTCCAGTTTCTGTTGATCGTCCCGACCCAATTGCCTGCGCAGGTCTTTCGCCTGTTCCAGCAAGACATCTATAACACCCTGATCCGGATTTCCCGTTCCAACTTCCACATTCGCGGGCAATACGGCCTTGCCCGTTCGTGCAAACCAATTTGGGACCACGGGTTTGCGCCCACGAAACATGCGGTCAAAGACAAATCGCGGATTGGCCTCAGAAAAGACCGGCGTATTTGCATCGCGGAAGGAGTAGAGGTTGAGGTTGATCCCCATCTCGATACTCGGGAGATAGGATTGATCCCCCAATCGCTGAGCCAGACACTGGTCGAGCGAAACACCCGCAAATATCTTGCCGCCCTCTTTCTTTGCGAAATCGACGGCAGTCAGATGCTTGTAAGCGCAATTCTCATGGCCGTTAAGGGAGTCGCAATTGCCGGAATTGGATAATCCAGAGAGCACCATGAAATCGCTCTGCAGACCGTCGAGCGGACGCAGAATGGAAGGCAATTTCCCAAGTGGACCAACGGTCGATGGTTTCCACGATTCCAGCACTGTCCCGCCCGTAACTGAGAAAATGCCGAGTCGCTTCGGGGGTGCAACAGACGCCGAGGCACGCGACGGGAGCATAGCCTCCAGAAACGGCAGCGAGAGCATGGCTCCTGCGCCTTTCAGTACGGTACGACGGGTTAACGGTCGATTACCAAAATCCATTACTTGCCTTTCCCGTTCGGGATTGCCTTCGAATTGCTGGTCGGTTTCGGCTTCACTGCCGGGATTTTCTTCACCGGTACTAATTGCACTGGACCGGAATTATGTCGATATCTAAATGGCGCGCTGTTCGCTACTTCCAACACCAACCGTTGGAACGAGTACCAGTCATCGGCGTAATTCTTCACTATTCTATCCAATGCAGGCTTATCTGTGGATATTGTTTCGCGACCAATAGCATAGACCAGCATTTGTTCCGCCATGTTTCGTACGAATTGTGGTTTGCGCTTCACAACCAAATCCTTTAGTTCGTCGACGCCATTTAGCTTCTCACCCGTAGGTAACTGGCCGGATGCATCCAAAGGCTTGTCGCCTTGTTTTGTGCGCCATCGACCAATTGCATCGTAATTTTCGAGCGTAAATCCCATCGGATCAATGAACTTGTGACACCCAGCACACGCAGGCTGGCTGGCATGAGTTACCATTAATTCTCGAAATGTTGTGCCCTTCTTTGCCAGGCCCGCTTCATTCGCAATCTGACTAACTCCCGGTGGCGGAGGGGGCGGAGGTGTGCCGAAGATTACTTCCAGAATCCATTTCCCGCGCAACGTGGGACTGGTACGGTAAGTGTGCGACGTCATCGAAAGCACGGAACCCATTCCCAGCATTCCGCCCCGATGATCCTCTGGTTTTAATTTCACCAACCTCAACTTTTCGCCAGTGACGCCTGCGACCCCGTAATGCTTCGCGAGATTGTCATTCAGAAAAGTGTAGTCACTTTCCAGCAAGTCCAGCACGGGTCGATTTGCTGTGCGCAGATTGTCAAAGAACATTGAAGTTTCGTTATACATCGCCTCGCGCAAACTGGAATCAAACGTCGGGAAGAATTCCTGGCTGGGTCGCGCCTTCGGTAGGTTTCTGATCTGCAGCCACTGCCCGGCAAAGTTCTCCGTGAGCGCTTTCGCTTTTGGATCGGCCAGCATACGTATGATCTGTTTTTCGTACTCAGCCGGCTGGCCCAGGTGCTTTGATTCGGCAACCTTCATCAACTCGGCATCTGGTGGCGAGGACCACAGAAAATAAGATAGCCGAGATGCGAGGGCAACGTCGTCGACCGGCGTAACGCCGCCTGCCGGCGATTCCGGCGCGTCACGCTCCATGCGAAACAAAAAATTCGGGGAGAGCATGATCGCCTTCAACGACAACGCCACAGACTTCTCAAAACTCATTGCCCGCTTCTGCCCGAGTTCGAATAGTCGCAGCATCGGTTCAAGTTCATTGGCTGCAACTGGCCGTCGGTACGCGATCGTGGCAAATCGCTGGAGTATCTGGTCCGCGGCGTCCCGGGTGGTAGCCCCGTTCAGTTGCTTCTTCAGGAATATCTCATCGTGTGATTTCTGCGCAGCCCAATGGTCGCCGATCTCGGTTACTCTGCCCTTCTCATCGCCGACGAGGCGCTCCAGTACATGATCCGCTTGGTTCTCGTATTTCTCGAGGAGGCTGGGCGGCACGTTCAGATTGACCGCAAGGTTATCAAAGTGAGAGCTTGTAGTATCCGCGGGCATTCCGACATCTTCGCTGCTCTTGACCTCCAGACCGATCAATGCGGAGAGGGTTCGGTCATATTCGTAGCGCGTAAGTCGACGCAAGACATTGGGACCGGGTTCGGGGACAACGGATTCGACGGCGAGAGTTCGCACCAATCCAAATGTCGCAAACATTGCGACGGGCAGTACGGCAACGAACACAAGTTTTGTAAGTCTATTTTTCATTTGGTGTTTGGTAGCGGTTCGATGAGGCACGATGTATTATTACCACTTATAGACGCGACGTGGGAAGAATTGTCACTACTTTCCCTTAATTTGACCGTCTATAATAAGGAAATCCTCTTACCACAGGCCACGTTTCATGATCCGATCACTATTCGCCTCTATTCTGTTTGCTTCTGCATTGACACAGGGGATTGCCCAAAGCACCTTTTCGCCGGCTGTAGAGGCTGTAGCGAGAGGACCTCGCCGGATTTCAATCTACTGGAATTCTCACCCCTCTGCCACCGGTTACTCAATATTCCGAGATGGCGTGAAGATCGGCGACGCACCAGCTAACTCGAAATTATTTGAAGACTCCTCCGCTGATGTTAACAGGACCTATACCTATCGCGTCCAATTCAACGGTCTGCCAGACAACCATCCAGCCAACCTGGCTCGACCTTACGTTGAGCGCACTTATCCTGAATTCGCAACCACGCGAACCTGCGATCTGCTGGTAGTAGGCGCGACGAGCGCGGGAGTGGCTGCAGCGGTCTCTGCCGCACGCCTGGGAATCGATGTGGTGTTGATCGAGGAGACCCGTCGATTAGGTGGCATGCCCGTCAATGGCCTCAGCCAAACGGACTTACGTCGACTAAATGACTGTACCGGTTTCTTTGAAGAGTTTCGGCTGAAGGTAAAATCCATCTATGGATTCGGCGAGGGTCTTCAATACGAACCCCGCGTAGCGCATCAGGCAATGAAAGAATTGCTGTGGAGTGAGAATCGCCTGACTGTTTTCCGCGAGATGAGACCAGTCGGAGTGAAGGTGAAAGATCGACACATTTCGGAAGTGTCGGCAGTCGACCTGATCGGCGGTACGAAGGTCTCGTTTCGACCAAAACTGGTCATCGATGCCACCGAATGTGGTGACCTCGCGGCAAGTGCTGGAGCGCCATTTCGATTGGGCCGTGAGGGTCGAAGCGCTCGCGAACCTCATGCAGGCCACATCTATTATGATCGCGCAAAGGACGCTCCTCTGCCCGGCAGCACCGGCAAAGCGGATGACCATGTTCAGGCGTATGCATACCTGATGATTGCAAAGGATTTTGGCAAAGGCACTGACCACACCATTCCAAAACCGAAGGATTATAACCGAAACAATTATGAACACACGCCCAAATGGGAAGCCTCATGGGCCGTAACGAGCGGAAAACTGCCAAACAATAAGTTTGAGGTCAACCAGCATCCTCAAGGAGGCGATCTCCAGAGGATAAATTACCACTATGCAACCGCCACTCCCTCTGAACGACTGAAGATCGAAGAGGCGTACCACAATCATGCTCTGGGTTACCTCTATTACATACAGACTGTTCAGGGAAAACCAAATATCGGATTGAGCGACGATGACTACCGCGATTCCGATGGCTGGCCTCCCTTACTTTACATTCGGGAAGCGCGTCGATTTGAATCTAACTTGATTCTCGATGAGACCGACATCTCTGATTCGCGAAAAATCTTCCGGCCAAATGCCGTTGGTATTGGCGACTATCCCATGGACTCCCACGCCACACAGCCTAAGACCGACTGGTCGACCGGAGATATGGGAGAAGGCGAATTCTATCTGCCACAGCACACGCCCTGGCATCAGGTCCCTTACCAGATCATGATCCCGAAGGGGGTCGACAACGTCTTTGTGCCGACTGCTGTTTCGGCCACGCATGTCGCGTACGGAACCGTTCGGCTGGAGCCGGTACGAATGCAGCTCGGGGATGCCGCGGCCGTCGCCTGCAAGATATGCCTGCAAACGGGTCTTTTGCCTCGCAACGTCCCTCCGCGCCAGATTCAAGCTGTATTGTCCGCCCGGGCTACGAGGTCGAATGATTCGCCCGGCAACCGGATGTCACCAACGCTAAGAGATGATGAGAAGGGCGAACGGGTCAAACTCACCATGTTCAGCGATGTTCCACCTACCCACCGCAAGTTCAAGGCCATAGAGTGGCTGGCCGCCAGGGGTTTCTACACCGCCTACAAGAATCCAAAAGTAACCAGCAGTTCTGGTACGGAATCGGGCCCGTTTCACCCGGATGATCCAATTACACGACGGGAAGCCTTACGCATATTCTCAAAATTACGCCCTCGATCTTTAGGCGAATTAAAGGGATCCGTGAGCCTGACCGACCTAAACCAACCGTTTACACGGCTGGATGCCGCCATGGAACTCGGCCTAAAGTGGATGAATTGGAAATCGACCAGCCTAATCCGCCACTATGCAGACACGTGGTCCAACCCTGAATACGAACGGGGTGCCGAAGCGCTATACGCCAACCATATCGATAGCAGACTCTGGGACGACGTGTGGCATCTTTCGCCGGATGGCAAAATCTACTTTCAACCTGATAAGCCAATTACAAACGCTCAGTTCGCCGAACTCATTTATCTCTGCTGCATTCACTTCGGACCGCTCTGGTATGATCATCCGGCGGACAATATGTACGGGGTTCCAGCGGACAAACCGTAGCCATTTAACCTTTCGGGGCTACCCGAAATTGCCTGTGCTATAATTAGCCATTCCCCACGACAGATTAACAGGGCTAAATGGAAGATTATAAGCAGGACCACATACGCAATTTTTGCATCATCGCACACATCGATCACGGCAAATCGACCCTTGCCGACCGAATCTTAGAACTCACCGGCGCCATTTCTGACCGTGATACTCAGGATCAGCGACTCGACATGATGGACATCGAGCGTGAGCGCGGCATCACTATCAAGATGACGGCCGTCCGCATGAACTATGTTTCCCTCGATGGCGATGAATACGAGCTCAACCTGATCGACACGCCGGGCCATGTCGACTTTACCTACGAAGTCTCTCGCTCTCTCGCGGCTTGTGAAGGCGCCATTCTTGTGGTTGATGCGGCGCAGGGTGTTGAAGCTCAGACGCTGGCCAACGTCAACCTCGCCCTGAACAGCAACCTTGAATTGGTCCCGGTGATCAATAAGATCGACCTTCCTGCGGCTGACACGGAACGTGTTCGCGCGGAGATAGAGACCGTACTCGCCATTGAAGCCCATGACGCCGTCCCCTGCAGCGCCAAGATGGGAATCGGTATTCAAGAGATACTGGAGCACGTGGTCCACAAGATCCCACCACCATCCGGCGATCCTAAAGCTCCGCTTCGCGCCCTCGTTTTTGACAGCCACTTTGACGTCCACCAGGGTGTAGTCTGTTACGTTCGCGTGGTGGATGGGGCTATGCGACCCGGACAGAAGATTCGATTCATCGCTTCAGGTAAAGAGTTTGATCTGCTGACCGTCGGCGTCTTCCGTCCCAAGATGCAGGTATCTAATGTGCTGCGTACCGGCGAAGTCGGCTTCTTTACAGCCAGCATCAAAACTATCGGCGAGGCAAATGTCGGCGACACGGTGACAGATGCCATGCACGGGTCAAAAGAACCTCTTGCTGGCTACCGCAAGGCAAAACCGATGGTCTTCTGCGGCCTATATCCGGTCGATAGCCATGACTATCCCGAACTCAAAGAGGCGCTTGCAAAGCTCCAGTTGAACGACGCTGCCCTCTCTTTTGAACCAGAATCATCCGCTGCACTCGGGTTTGGGT
>JBDUAM010000588.1:0-4680 GCA_040004655.1 Chthonomonadales bacterium
GGTCTAAGAAAGACCACCCCATTGTAGACTTGTCCTATATAGATGTGTTGGCTTATTGTAAATGGGCAGGAACGAAGTTACCCACTGAAGCGCAGTGGGAGAAAGCAGCTTCCTGGGATGTAACAGGAAAGAAGAAGCTTAAATTTCCTTGGGGGGACGAGTTTGATACAAACAAGCTTTGCTGTTCATTAAAGACGTATGGGGATGCTGGCGGAACCAAACCCGTCGGCAGTTTTCCGGGCGGCGCGAGTCCGTATGGCCTGTTAGAGATGGCAGGCAATGTCTCGAATTGGTGTAGCGGTTGGTTTGAGAGCAAGTTCAACGGCAAGCACGTCCGTTTAGACCGCAATGGAGAGACGCTTAGCGTGGGCGACAATAGGTTCCGCGTATCCCGGGGTGGCTCGTGGTACTTTTGCGTTCCAGTTGTCTTCCAGGTAGCGTACCGCGAAATCTGCCTGCCCGAAGAAGTGAGTTCCACTATGGGTTTCCGTTGTGTTTCTGGACCGTAGTGGTATCTCATTAATCTGGTTGAAGCCCTACGGCTGAAAATAGTGCCCGATCTTGCGCTTCAGCTCTTTTCGAGCTCGACTCAGCCGGGACTTTATCGTCCCAGAAGGCACACCCAGCATCTCCCCGATCTCCTCGACTCGTAGATCTTCCAGGTGATGTAGAAGAATAACGGATCGGTACTCATCGGGCAGGCTCTGTACTGCTTTCATGAGTACCGATTTTCTTTCGGATGTCGTGAGCAGTTTCTCCGGCTCGCCGGTTGGATCGGGAATATCCCAGGTCTGCATCTCATTGCTGGAGTCAGACTGTCGCGCATCGATGGAACTTGTCGGCGGTGTCGCATTTCTTTTACGTAGGTAATCGAGACAGAGATTGGTGGCAATCCGTCGTATCCACGCCGTCTGCGCGCCTTCCGCTCGTAGTCGAGGAAGCGCCTTGTAAACTCGAACAAAGGTCTCTTGAGTAAGGTCAGCAGCATCCGGTTCGCTCTGCACCATTCGGTAAATCAGACTGTAAACACGTTTGTAGTGTAATGAAACGACAGACTCAAAGTAGGCGTCGTCAAAACGCTCGGCAGATGGCGAATCGGCGGTTGCAATCCTGGGTAATGATGCGGCTATGGAATCAGGCATAGGGGGCAATCTCCATGGATTGGCATGCTGTTGGGAACCTATCCGAGGTGCAAAGTCGTTGTGCTACTTATAGGACGAGACAGCCAACCAAATGTGACATATCCGCCCTGCAACTACTTAGTGCTTGGTGATAGCAGTTTGGTTCACGGCGCTAATTCATTCATATAGACTTGTTTTGTTCAGTTTGGTTGCAAACAACTCAATCTCAACTAATGCCTCATTCAGGTAGAATAGTGTATATCGTATCTGCCGATAATCCATGGAAAGTTATACGGATGAATCTCCACGACCGCATCATTATCAAAGGCGCACGCCAGAACAACCTCAAGAATATCGACATTGAAATTCCTCGCGATAAACTCGTGGTTATTACCGGTCTATCTGGGTCCGGAAAGTCGTCTCTTGCGTTCGATACTCTGTACGCCGAGGGCCAGCGTCGATACGTGGAGAGCCTCTCCGCTTACGCACGGCAATTTCTTGGCCAGATGGATAAGCCAGATGTCGATTATATTGAAGGACTAAGCCCTGCGGTATCTATCGACCAGAAATCGACGAGTCGCAACCCCCGATCGACCGTTGGAACTGTCACGGAGATTTACGACTATCTTCGGCTGCTCTACGCAAGAGTTGGTCATCCTCATTGTCCGACATGTGGCCGAGAGATTGCCGCGCAGGCAGTCGAGCAGATGGTGGATCGTATTCTCGACCTGCCGGAAGGCTCCCGCATTCAGTTAATGGCGCCAGTGATCAAAGGGCGAAAAGGGGAATACAAGAAAGAGATTGAGGATATCCGTAAGGAGGGCTATACGCGCCTGAGGATCGATCAGGTCATGGTCGACCTCTCTGTGGATGCCGTTCCCGACCTCGACCGCTATAAGCAGCACTGGATTGATATTGTCGTCGACCGGATTATCGTCAAACCAGATACAAAAGCTCGACTTGCGGATTCTCTTGAAACGACCCTCAAGAAGGGGGATGGGAATGCCACGGTTGAGGTTCTTGGGGTTGATGGTGGCGAGCCGGTTGAACTGCTTTTCTCGGAACACTTTGCCTGCAGCGTTTGCGGCATCAGCTTTGAAGAGATCGCACCGCGAACGTTCTCCTTTAACAGTCCATATGGCGCCTGCCCGGATTGTCATGGTCTTGGAACCCGCACAGAATTTGATCCGCAACTCGTAATTCCAGACAAGCGAAAAACAGTTAATACTGGTGCGGTCGCTCCGATGGTCTTGAAGACCACGGGGGTGATTCACGACTGGTGGAAATCGGTGTTTGCTGGCGTTGGAGAGCGTCTGGGCTTTGATAACGACACGCCAATGGGTGACCTGACCGACGAGCAGATGAAGGGCCTCCTGTACGGGGTTCCCGGTAACGTGACTGCCAGCTACAAGAACAAATACGGCCGCGTGAGGCATTTTGACACGGACTTTGTAGGTGTGATCAATCATCTGGATCGTCGCCTCAAAGACACATCCAGTGATTACATCAAAGATGACCTCTCACAATATCAATCTTCAGGTCCATGCCCGGTCTGCAAAGGGAAGAGGCTCAAGCCGGAGGCTCTTGCCGTAACAGTGAGCAATTGCGATATCGCGGATATCTGTCGGCTTTCCATTGCCAAAGTTCAGGAGTTCTTCGAAAACCTGACCCTTACCGGACGTGAAGAGACGATTGCACGCCAGATTGTGAAAGAAATTCGAACGCGAATTGGTTTTCTATTAAGCGTGGGTCTCAACTATCTGACCATGGACCGTGGAGCGGCCACCCTGGCGGGCGGAGAAGCTCAACGAATTCGGCTGGCCACGCAAATTGGTTCAGGATTGATGGGCGTGCTCTATATCCTTGATGAACCCTCCATCGGACTGCATCAACGCGATAACACGAAGCTTATTCAGACTCTATTGCACCTGCGTGACCTGGGCAACACGATAATTGTCGTAGAACACGATGAAGAGACAATGGAGGCGGCCGACCACATCATTGACATTGGTCCTGGCGCTGGTGAGCATGGTGGTGAGGTCGTCGCCGAGGGCAATATCAATCAGATTAAGGCGAACGAGCACTCAATTACGGGTCAATTCTTGTCCGGTCGACGGGCGATTGCTGTACCTGCGGTTCGAAGACCAAAGGGCGAACGGTCCATCGTCATCAAGAACGCTCGTGCGCACAACCTCAAGAACGTAACCATTGAAATCCCGCTGGGATGTTTTGTAGCAGTGACCGGAGTGAGTGGTAGCGGCAAGTCGACCTTAATTCAGGAGACACTCTTTCCACGCCTGATGAATTATCTTCACGGGTCCATCGGGTTGTGGGGAGCGCACGACTCAATTGAGGGATTTGAGCATATCGACAAGGTGATTGACATTGATCAATCGCCAATTGGTCGAACTCCGAGGTCCAATCCAGCAACATATACAGGCACTTTCGATTTAATCCGCGATCTCTTCAGCCAGACTCCCGATTCTCGAGTTCGAGGATACGAGCAGGGGCGCTTCTCTTTCAACGTAAAGGGTGGTCGATGCGAGGCGTGCAAGGGCGATGGAATCATCAAAATTGAGATGCACTTCCTGCCAGACATCTACGTTCCGTGCGAGATATGCAAGGGCAAGCGGTACAACCGCGAGACGCTTGAAGTGAAGTTCAAGGGCAAAAATATATCTGAAGTGCTCGATATGACAATTTCGGAAGCATGCCAATACTTTGACAATCTACCAAGAATTGCCAAGAAGCTTTCCACGCTGAATGATGTTGGGCTTGGTTATGTTCGATTAGGTCAGCCAGCAACCACACTCTCTGGTGGAGAAGCCCAACGCATTAAGCTTGCAGCAGAATTAAGCAAACGGAGCACCGGTCGAACGCTTTACATTCTGGATGAACCCACGACAGGCCTTCACTTTGCGGATGTTGAGAAGCTCCTTATGGTGCTTGGTCGACTTGTTGATGGCGGAAATACGGTTCTCGTAATTGAGCACAACCTCGATGTCATCAAAACGGCTGACCACATAATTGACATGGGCCCCGAAGGTGGTGATGGCGGGGGACAGATAATTGCAATCGGTACGCCGGAAGAAGTGGTGAAGGTGAAGAAGAGTTATACCGGGCAATACCTGAAGAAGCTACTGGATGGGTCCCGAAGTATGCCTGATCAGGTTCTTGAAAAGCCAATCAAGAGACGAGTAAAATCTACAAAGTGTTAATGTGAAGCCAGTGCCATGGCCTTGCGTAGTAATTTCATCAAGCTTTACAAACCAAAGGAAAACTCAGTTATGTTAGCTGTAAAATCGGTTGGAAAAATCGGGTTGGTAGCCTCGGCGTTGGGTACAGTGTTCCTTGTTTCTGGAAGTTCACCTACCATGGCGAATGACGGCGGAATTTCCATGGGAGGCTCGCCCAAGCTTCTAAAGGGCCACCCGTCCGTGATCATGCAGAGCGAAATTATTCGTCTCAACGTTAAATCGGAATACGTTGAGGTCGACTGTAATTTCGTGTTTGTGAACCGCGGTAAGAAGTGCACCGTTCGAATGGGATTTCCAGACCA
>JBDUAM010000414.1:0-4660 GCA_040004655.1 Chthonomonadales bacterium
GAACAGTTGGTGGAGGTTATTCTTCCGCCACCGCGTGCGCCGAGAGAAAGCCGTCCCTATACCATCAATGAAGCGAGAGAGCGACTTGCGCCAAGGGCTGCGGCGACAATTGCAAGCTTCCGGCAAGTTCCTAAGGCTGCATTGCCTGACGATGAAGGTGTCGCGGCACTTACCTTACATCCTCAGTATTTGAGTAAGTCAGCCTTTCCCGTAGACCTACTTACAGTGGCCGGACTGAGAGCAATCGGAAGTAAGCCAACCAGGGTCACACCTGAAAAGGTTGCGAGATTGTCTGAGCCAAAGGAAGAGGCTACAGCTACAATCTTTGTTGCTGGAAAACTGACCGCCTTCGAGAGTTTGAGCCGACTGCTCGAGGGGCCAATTTCGGCGATTCCACAGAGAGCAGCAGACGACTTAACAGCCGTTGAAGACTTTAGGGCGATGACTCGGGAGGATCGATTGGGTTCAATCAATTTCGACTCTCGAACGAAGGTCTTGGAATGTGTGCTACATGCGCGAGCCAACAATGAGGATCATCGTATAATCACTGCATTCGAGCAATATGCTAAAGGACTCGGCCTGCACGTAGATCGGGAGAAGGAACTCTTTGCATCTGGATTGTGTTTTGTAGCTCTTCGGGGAGACTTAAATACACTTGATGAACTTGCTTTGTTTTCCTTTTTGAGAAGAGTGAGACTAATGCCTCGGATGAGACCCCTATTGCCAGGGCGAATAGCACGAGCCGCCACTGGAATACCAGTCCAAATTCCAAATGAAGGGGCAATTGATGAAAGTCTGACGGCCGCGGTCTTCGATACTTCGCTACCAACTGAGCATGCGCTTGCGCATATTATTACATCTTACGATTACAATGTTACGCCATATGCGGATGACGACGCTAGATTGCACGGCCTATGTGTTAGCTCGGCTGCGATACTCGGGCCGCTCGACAATACTCAAGCTGGTCGATCCCCATATAGGCTGGATCATCACGGAGTGCTTGGTAACGATCCGGACGGGTCTGGGTACCATATGGCGCTAAAGACGATCCAAGAGACCGTTAGGCAGAATGACTACTCGCTTTTCAACTTAAGCTTTGGACCAGATGGAGCCATTGCCGATGATGACATAGATGCCTTCACAGCTGTCATAGATGAACTTCTTGCGGACGGTAAGCGCCTATGTTTCATTGCCGTGGGCAATGATGGCGATCTTGATGAGTCACTTCAACTGAATAGAATTCAACCTCCATCTGATTCCGTTAACGGGCTTTCAGTCGGCTCGGTAAATTCTAGGCAAAACGCTTGGAGAAGGGCTGATTACAGTTGCGTTGGCCCTGGTAGGCATGGTTGCCGAGTGAAACCCGATCTGGTTGCGTTTGGCGGATCTATGGACGAACCCTTTGGGTGCATAGGACCTGGTAATACTCCAGATCGCTACAACACTCAAGGCACAAGCTTCGCTTCGCCAACTGCGATGCGTGTCGCTGGGAATATAATCGCAGCAATGGGCGAACAATTGACGCGGATTGCAGTTCGTGCGCTCATTCTTCACGGATGCCGGATTGAAGATAGAGATAAGAAAGACGTTGGTCATGGACTGATCCAATCTGACCTAGCCAAGCTTCTTACATGCGATCCTAATGAAGTGAAAGTGGTTTACCAAGGTAACCTTGCAGCGGGTAAAACTGTTCGCCATAGGCTCCCCTTGCCTCCGGACCTCCAAGGATTGGTGGAGATTCAGGCGACACTTTGCTTTGCCAGCCCAGTAGATCCCAGTTTCCCTTCGTCCTACGTCCAAGCGGGCGTGGAGGTATTGTTTAGGCCGCATTCCGAAAGGTTTGGAACCATTACCGACGAGGATGGAACTATAAGGTCCAGCATGACGATTAAGAGCGAGTCATTGTTTAATCAAGGACGCGCATATGGTTCGGCTGATGATCGTCGAGATGCGCATTTATGGGATACAGTGCTCAACGTGTCTAAAAACAAGAGGGCGGCAAGTTTGCTCAATCCTGTCGTTGACCTGCATTACAATCGGCGACAGGAGGGCCGACCAGACTCGTCTTCAATTCAACCAGAAATACCTTATTCTCTGGTATTCACATTACGGTGTAGGGCAGTCAACAACTTGTACGATCAGGTGCGTACGAGATTCGGGGCTAATGTCCGAGTTCTGACTCCACGAATTGAAATCCCAATCCGCGTTTAGATCCAATCGGGGATCACGTACAAACGTGTAGACCCTGCAACCAGATACGCCGATTTCTTAGCACTTTTTGGCCTAGAAGAATTTTCAAACATCACTCCGTCAGAGAGCAGAAAAGATTATCATTTCTCGAGGCAGCAAATTGAATAAGTACATTTGAACTAAGCGACTTGTACGCCTCACGTGCGATGGAAAGCTCGCCAAAAACCTGTCACTATTAGTTCAACAGGCAACAATTAAAGGAAAAAACGCAACGGCATGGCAATCAAGAAATCCGAACTGTATAGCTCTCTCTGGGCAAGCTGCGACGAACTGCGGGGTGGCATGGATGCCAGCCAGTACAAGGATTATGTGCTGGTCTTGCTTTTCGTAAAATACGTCAGTGATAAATATGCTGGTCAGAAGTACGCCGACATCGATATTCCTCAGGGAGCTAGCTTCAAGGATATGGTTGCCTTGAAGGGCAAGCCCGACATAGGCGACCAGATAAACAAAAAAATCATCGCGCCTTTAGCCCAGGCTAATAACCTGCCCGAAGCTGACTTCCCGGACTTCAACGACACAAACAAGCTCGGTAGTGGCAAAGAGATGGTGGAACGACTCACTAACCTCATCTCGGTTTTTGAGAGCCCAACTCTAGACTTCAGCAACAACCGCGCCGACGGAGATGATTTGCTCGGAGATGCTTACGAGTTTCTCATGCGGCATTTCGCCACAGAGAGCGGCAAGAGCAAGGGGCAATTCTATACTCCTGCCGAAGTTAGTCGCATATTGGCGCAAGTGATCGGTATAAAGAATGCCATAACGACTGGTGAAACCACAGTTTATGACCCAACCTGTGGCTCAGGTTCTCTGCTTATAAAGGTTGCCGATGAGGCGCCAAGCAAAGTTACTCTGTATGGACAGGAGAAAGACGTGGCTACATCCGGGCTTGCAAGGATGAACATGTTCCTGCACAGATATCCGACTGCGGAAATCGCGGGAGGAGCAAGTACCCTCGCCTCCCCTAAGTGGATAACAGGTAGTAGGCTAAAAACCTTCGATTTTGTGGTTGCTAATCCGCCATTCAGCGACAAACGTTGGACGACCGGGTTCACCCCAAGTTCAGACGAGTTCAAACGGTTTGCTTTTGGCATACCTCCGGCTAAACAGGGTGACTACGCATACCTTCTACATATCATTACATCGCTTAAAAGCACGGGTAAAGGAGCTTGCATTCTTCCGCACGGAGTCCTTTTCAGGGGAAACGCCGAAGGGGTTATCCGCAAAAATCTTCTCCAACGTGGATACATCAAAGGAATCATCGGTCTTCCTACAAACCTATTTTATGGTACAGGTATTCCGGCATGCATTGTAATCCTAGACAAGGAGGAAGCATCCGACCGTGAAGGAATCTTCATGATCGACGCCAGCAAGGGCTTTATGAAAGATGGTCCTAAGAACCGCTTGCGGGATCAAGACATCCACCGGATTGTCGATGTATTTACTCGCCAAGAAGAGATCGCGAAGTTCTCACGCTTTGTAAAGACGGATGAAATCATGAAGAATGACTTCAATCTCAACATACCGCGCTATATAGACAGCAGCGAACTCGAAGACCTGCAGGACCTAGAAGGTCACTTGATGGGTGGTATTCCTGAGGTTGACATTGATGTACTAAAAGAATATTGGGAAGTGGTACCAAGTCTAAGACAAACCCTATTTGAACCGGTGCGACAGAGCTATGTGGAGCTTCGTGTAGATCAAACGGAAATCAGGCAATCAATCCTTGATCATCCCGAATTCAAAACTTTTATATCGAGTGTGCATTCGCACTTTAACGAATGGCGCACGCAAGCGTCCAATGGGCTAAAGTCCCTCGGTAAAAACATGCATCCGAAGGCGGAGATCGTTAAGCTATCTGAGAGCCTTCTCAATCACTTCCAAGGTCAAGTTTTGATCGACGCATACTCCATTTACCAGCACCTCATGGACTATTGGTCGAGCACAATGCAGGATGACTGTTATGTGATTGCTGCCGATGGATGGAATGCCGAGGTAGAAATCTTACTGAATAAGAAGGGAACGGCTTCCGGATGGAACTGTGATCTTATTCCTAAGGAGTTGGTTATTGCCAGATATTTCCAAACAGAGCAAGATCAAATTAATGAGCACCAAGTGAAATTGGAAACTATCTCTGCAGAATTAGAGGAAATGGAAGAAGAGCAAAATAGTGATGAAGGAGTTTTCTCGGAATTAGACAAAGTCAACTTTACCTCGGTTAAGTCTCACCTGAAAGTGATGGCTAAAGACCCAGTAGGACTTATGCCCGAAGAAGTTGAGGTGCTTCAGCGATACCTAGAACTTGCAGGGGAGGAGCAGGCTGTTAAGCAGAGGCTCAAATCTGCAGAAATTGACCTTGATGAGAAGCTTGAGGCCGTAGCGCCTGTCGTCGGCTCGCGACGGAGTGAAG
>JBDUAM010000425.1:0-4658 GCA_040004655.1 Chthonomonadales bacterium
GAACGAGGTTGGGCCTAAGAATGTCGAGGTTTCGCTGGCGTTTGTAGGTGTCCAGCCGCCAAGCTACCCCATCAACACCATCTATCTGTGGACCAGCGGGCCGGACGAGGCCGTGCTGCAAGTGCAATTGAAGCGCAAGAGGCATGCCAAGTACAAATCCTCGGCTCTCAATTCCGACGATGATATCTGGTTTTACGTCCGCAGCGAATTCAGCAAATTTGTTGATCACTTCCTTCATCGCATCCGGGTCAGCGAGAACAGGCGTGATGTCTTTGAAGAGGATTCCCGGCTTTGGGAAATCAGGGATGTCACGGATCAGGCTGGCGGCTTTCAATTCGGACATTGTGCGGGCTCCTCGTCAGGAATTAGAATTCGATTGCTGTATAGAAACGGCGTAAGGCGCCGTAAGAACTCCGCGCTCGGTGATAATCCCAGTGATGAGTTCGTTTGGCGTCACGTCAAAGGATGGGTTCCAGATGTTTGGACCTTCGGGCGCAATTCGGACGCCCTGAATATGCGTCACTTCTTCGTGATCACGTTCTTCGATCTCAATGGCAGACCCGTCTGGAATCTCAGCGTCAATTGTGGAGAAAGGGGCTGCAACATAAAATGGGACTTTATGGTGTTTGGCCAGGACGGCTACAGAATAGGTGCCGATTTTATTCGCGGCATCGCCGTTTGCGGCAATTCTGTCTGCACCGACAACTACGCAGTCGATTTTGCATTCACGCATCAACACACCTGCCATGTTATCCGCGATGATGGTCACCGGAATATTGTCCTGACTCAATTCCCAGGCGGTTAACTTCATTCCCTGTAATCTTGGTCGCGTCTCGTCGGCGTAAACGTGTATATTCTTGCCAGCTTCGACAGCCGCACGAATGACCCCCAGTGCCGTGCCGTAACCGACCGTCGCGAGCGCACCTGCGTTACAGTGAGTCAAAACATTAGCATAGTTCGGGATTAGCTCAGCGCCGAATTTGCCCATCGCCCGGTTGACGGCTATATCTTCGTCCAACATTGCCATCGCTTCGTCCAGCAGCATCTTTGTGGCGTCGTGGGCGGAGCCTTCGAATGTCGCAAGTTTTGCGAGCATTCGGTTAACGGCCCATTCCAGATTTACCGCCGTCGGGCGAGCGCCTTTCATGACATTTCCGGCTGCAGCCATGTATTCATCGAGGTTTGCACGAGTGATTGCGGCCGAATTTTGGGCAGCAAGAGCCATACCGAGCGCAGCCGTGCACCCGATTGCCGGGGCTCCGCGCACAACCATGGTGCGAATCGATTCGACAACTTCTTCCCACTGCGCATACCGCACGATCTTGAATTCTCCTGGCAGAAGAGTCTGATCGATCATGCAGACTCGACCATCTTCCCAGAAGACCGTCTTGATTTTGGTTTCAAACGCCATCAGGCGTGAACCTTGGCGTATTGCAGGGAGTGGTGGAGGGGACTATCGAGATCAGACGGAATTCTCTTCAGGATATCAAGGACCACAGACTTGATGCGCGTTGCATTCTCCTGAAATACTTTCACGACTTCTACGGCGGTAACCGCTTCGACTTCTGCGTGGAGTCCGCTGTCGTAGTCGGTAATGAGGCTGATGTTGACGACCGCAATCTCTTGCTCCAGCGCGAGGTAGGCTTCTGGATACTGGGTCATGCTGATGACTTCCCAACCTTGATCGCCAAACCACTTGCTCTCGGACTTGGTGCTGAATCGGGGACCATTGATGACCACCACGGTTCCAGTCTCGTGCACCGTAATTCCATGCTCACGAATTACGTCGATGGCAATCTGTCGCAGAAACGGGCAATAGGGGTCCGCAGGAGAGACATGGTAAACGTCTTCGCCATCGTAAAACGTGTCTAGTCGACCGCGGGTTCGGTCGACATACTGGTCGCAGACCACGAAGTCACCAGGCGCGACGTGCTTCTGCAGACTTCCTGCTGCGCAGGGGCTGATGACGAACTTGACCCCGAGGGACTTGAGAGCCCAGATGTTGGCCCGATAGTTGATCTTGTGCGGTGCGATGGTGTGTTTACGCCCGTGCCGGGGCAGGAAGGCGACTGATCTGCCGTCCAGATCCGCGAGAAACACGTTGTCAGATGGCGGGCCAAATGGGGTTTGAACATCTACTTCACGTACATTTTCCAGCAAGCTATAGAATCCGCTGCCACCGATTACCCCGAGCAGCGCATGTGCATTTTCCACGAATATACTCTCCCGAACTATCTAACTCTTTTTTGATTTCTTTGGTTTTGTTGGCAGCCGATCAAGTGCATCGCGAGCGGCGGCCTGTTGTGCCTCTTTTTTGGAGCGCCCGCTCCCGGATCCCAGCACTTTTTTGCCGAGTCGGGCTTCGGATGTGAACGAAAGGTTATGCTCCGTTCCAACGGTATCTATGATGACATAGGTCGGCGTTTTGCGGTTAATGGATTGGGTGTATTCCTGCAATGCTGATTTGAAATCGCGGTGAAAGTCGCCCGCCTTTACCTTGTCAATTGCGAATTTCAAGCTGTTTCGAACCACGCGGCGAGCTGTTGTGATGCCGCAGTCGAGAAATATTGCGCCAATCAGGGCTTCAAATGCATCAGAAAGTATGGACGGTCGTAACCTACCACCGGCTTCGTCTTCATGTGCTCCAAGCTGTACGCACTCGTTCAGGCCAATATCGATCGCAGCCTGATAGAGGGTCGGCTCTGACACGATGAACGCCTTGGCTTTTGCCAGGAAGCCCTCATGTACAGCCGGGAATTTCAAGAAGAGTTCGTTTGAGATCACCATGCCTACGACAGAATCCCCAAGGAATTCAAGGCGTTCATTGCTCTCTACTGAGCGTTCACCGGGCACTGCCGATCTGTGCCGGAGAGCATGTTCCAGTAGCGCCACATCCTTGAATTTTAACTTTAGCCGCAGTTGTAGTTGCGCATGGTTTTCAGGGAGATTCATGGGTAAAGTTGAGCGGTAGCAGGCGGGAGTTTCATATTGTTTCAAATTGGCTACTCAACCAACCAAATCCTGCCGGAACAGGTTACATTGACACTCGTTCCAGCCCGAAGGTAGACTTCTTAAAATAACTTGCATGTGTTGTAACGGAGCTACTGTGTCCAATCCACTCCTCTCTGTTGAAAACCTCGAAACCAGTTTCCACACTTCATCAGGCAATGTACGAGCGGTGCGCGGTGTTTCATTTGATCTGGAATCTGGAGAGGTCGCCGGGATAGTAGGGGAGTCAGGTTCGGGCAAGAGTGTCACTTCTATGTCGTTGATGCGACTGATTGCGGAGCCACCGGGCAAAGTATCTGCGACCAAGCTTGAATTTGATGGACGCGACATTCTAAGACTATCGCCTGCCGAGTTGCGCGATGTTCGAGGCGGTGGGATGTCGATGATTTTTCAGGATCCGTTCTCGTCTCTCAACCCCACAATGACCCTCGGAAATCAAGTCATAGAAGCGATCCTGGCTCACGGTAATATTTCAAAGTCCGAGGCGAAAAAAAAAGCTCTTCAGTTATTCGAAGACGTGCGGATTCCATTACCTGAAATCCGGATGAAACAATATCCGCACCAGATCAGCGGTGGTCAGCGCCAGCGCGTAATGATCGCCATGGCGTTCTCCACCAATCCAAAACTGTTGATTGCCGATGAACCGACAACTGCGCTCGACGTCACTGTTCAGGCCCAGATCATGTCGTTGATGAAGGACTTTCAGGCTAAGACAGGAGCAGCGATTTTGCTGATTACTCACGACCTTGGCGTAGTTGCGGAGATGTGCGACAGGGTATTCGTGATGTACGCCGGCCAGATCGTGGAACAGGGGAGCGTGGAGCAGATTTTCAATACCGCTCAGCACCCTTACACTGTTGGTCTTCTGATGAGTTTGCCGCAGTTGAGTGAGACCCGGCACAAGAGGCTGCAATCGATTCCCGGGCAACCGCCAGACCTTGCACACTTGCCCACCGGATGTCCATTTGCCGACCGATGTGAGCATGCCCAGGATTTGTGTCGACAGGTTGAGCCGGGTGAGACGGATATGGGCTCCGGTCAAAAACTCCGTTGTCACTTTCCCATTGAGTTAAGCGTTTAACCCGAGATCACATCCAGCGAGCATTCGGACCAAAGTCCGCTTTGTAATAGTCGCTGACGTGAGTTCCGGGCGGAATAGCCTCATCGACTTTCGTTGTCCATTCATCTTTCCACTCAACTTCTAAAGCTTCCAAATTGTCTTTCAATTGCTCCATTGTGCGCGGACCGATGATTGGCGATGTGATTCCTTCCCTCGACATTACCCATGCCAGGGAAAACACAGATGGCCTTAAACCAATAACTACGGCAATTTCCAACACACTTTCAATCCGATCAAATGCTCCGGGGTGATCTCTGTTCATGGGCGCTTTCCCGGGCTCTGAGTAACGGGAATCGGCTGGACGATCTGCTCCCGCGCGATATTTGCCTGTGAGTAATCCGCCAGCGAGCGGCGACCAGGGAATGATTGCAATGCCATAAGTCCGGCACATGGGGATGAGCTCGCGTTCAATTCGGCGATCCAGTAGATTGTACGGTGGCTGTTCGGAGACAAACCTGTTCAGGCCGAGTTCTTTGGAAGCCCAGAGGCTCTCGACAATTTGCCATGCGCCAAATGTACTTGTTCCGAT
>JBDUAM010000137.1:0-15800 GCA_040004655.1 Chthonomonadales bacterium
ACAAGATTGAAGATTCCAAACATGGAGATTGCAGCCGTAAATCGGTTGGTTTGACCGATGGCCCAGTTGGTCATGTACCCGCCGTAAGAGCCGCCCATGATCCCGATCTTGCCCGGCGTTGCAAGTCCTCTGGCCTCAAGATGATCAATGCCCGCCATGATATCGCGGAAGTCCCCGCCACCCAGGTCGCGTCGATTGGCGACCGCAAAAGTATTGCCATACCCCGCGCTTCCGCGATAGTTGGGCATCAAAACTCTGTAGCCTTCAGCGGCAAAAACAGCGTGGTGACAATAACTTCTAAGGCTTGCGAGGGAGTTGCCCTTTGGTCCGCCGTGCACCTGAATTACGAGAGGAAGTTGGGCATCAGCCTTACCTGATGGCGAGACGACCACTCCTTCGATCTCCCCGATATCTGAAGTCCAGTTGATGACTTCAATTTCGGGCAATTCGTGGTTCTTAAGGAACGCCTCGCCGAAGTTTGAGACTTGCTTCCAGTCTGCATCCTTAGCCTTAACAAATAACTCTGGAACAGTCATTCGGTTTTCGGCCACTGCAGCTATAGTTCCGTCGCGGCCAGAATCAAAATCGAGGCAGACTGCGCCTATTACCGGACCGTCCAGCTTGACCCATTTGTTTTCGCGGTAAGCGAACAGCGGTGCAAATGTCTTTTCGGCGGCAAGTGCAAGTAATTCCTGGGAACCTGGATCCCAGTGGATCAACTCTACATCCCAGTCAATGCCTTCAGACAGATTGGTCGGTACCCCACCACTCGCGCCGACCAGAAAGACGCACTCCTGGCTGTAGCTTAGTTTTGGATCCAGACCAGCGACGTATGCGATCTTTGTTCCATCCGGTGACCAACGCGGCATGGATTTTCCGCCCGGCGCATCCACGAGCTTATTCGGGTCTGATTCGCCTTCCAATTCCATGACATAGAGTTCGTAGAGGTGATAATCGTTTGGTTCGCCAGTGCCGTTGGAGGTGAAGACGATGTGTTTGCCATCAGGCGATATCTCAAGTTCTTCAATTCCATAGTCGCCAGTGTAGATTAGTTCAGGCTTTTTCTCTTCAACCGAAATCTCCCAGAACTGCTTTCGCCGTTTGTCAAAATGCTCCACTACAGGATCGATCTTCTTATGCCGATCCTCGCGGTTGGCAAATTCTAATGAGCTCGGTCGAGCTTCGTCGACGAGATAGATGATCGACTTACTATCAGGGGTCCACCGGAACTCGCGGACGCCTTGATTTGCATTCGTCAGGCGAACAGCCTCACCCATTCCAACGGGCATTACCCAGACCTGATCTTTGTCCGTTTCCTCATCATCGTCATCGTGATCAGGGAGTACCAGAAAGTTCGGGCGAGACGAAACGAAACCGATCCATTTTCCATCGGGTGACCACTGTGGCGCATGCTCCCCTTCGTAACTAAAAGTTAGTTGTCGGCACTTGCCTTCTTCAACGTCTGCAAGCCAGAGGCGGGAGACATTTCGGCTCTCCTCATAATTCGATTCGCGAAGGGAAAAGACAACATGCCGCCCGTCTGGTGAGACAGACGGCGCACCGGGTATTTTGAGATCAAGCAGCGATTTGGACGTAATTTTATGTTTCAAAGATTCTCTCTGGTGTGTTTAACTTGATTTGATGCGTTTGTAGATTTTGTCAGACAGTTTTCTCTGAGGCGAGGTCAACGGCAACTCCTGCATTTCTTGAAAGGACACCCATCGATGTTCGATATTGGCATTGATTGACTTATTGCCACCGGAAAGATGACCAATCCAACCGCTCAGCTCAATTCCGTAGTGCATGACCGCATGTTTTACAACAAATGGCTCGTCGATCAACTCAACCGACACCTCTGTAATCTCGTGAGCGGCCCGAATGGCAGCAGACTCTGGAGTTTCACCCGATAGGACTTCCGTGCGAGGAAACTCCCAGAGCCCTCCCCAGAGACCGTTTAATGGTCGACGGGTCATCAGCCATTTGCCATTGTCTTGTATGGCAACGCATGCCTGCTGTACCCGAACCGTTCTCTTCGATGGCGCGAGCATCGGCCACGCTGACGGGTTACCGGTTTTGGCAGCACAGCAATTCGCCATCATTGGGCAGACTGCGCAGCTGGGGTCGACAGGTCGGCAAACTAATGCACCAAGTTCCATTAAAGCAGAGTTGAACTCTCTCGCAGAGTGGTCCGGCAAAATCGCTTCGGCAAATCTCCAGATACTTGCTTTGACAGACGGCGACTTCGGGTCGCCATCAATGCAAAATCTTCTGCTTAGGACACGCTCAACATTTGTATCGACAATCGGGACTCGCTGATTAAAGGCTATTGAGAGAATTGCTCCCTGAGTGTACGGTCCAATTCCGGGCAACGAGCCGAGATCATCGGCGTTCGATGGGACTTTGCCGCCAAATCCTTCAACTATCTCATTGGCCGCGCGGTGAATATTTCTGGCGCGGGCGTAATAACCCAGGCCTTCCCACTGGCGCAAAACATCTTCAATTGGGCTGCTTGCGAGGACATCGACTGTTGGAAATCGTTCCATCCACCTGTTGAAGTACGCGATTACGGTTGCCACTTGCGTCTGTTGCAGCATGATCTCCGATATCCAGACGGCGTACGGATCTCCTTGCAGGCGTCTCCACGGTAGGTCACGCTTGTAAATCCCAAACCAGTTGAGAAGTTGATCTGCCTCACCCGGGGACCATTCAACCTTTGGCAAATCAATCGTCTGGTCCATAGCCCTGCACAACTCACAAAATCGAGGTAGTTTCAACTCGTGCAATAATACCTGACACGGCCCAACCCGGATGTGACAGACTGGTAACCAATCGAACACGCATTCGCGTATTGAACCAATAGAGACACCAGCGGAGATTCTATGATCCCACTAAAAGACAATATTCCCGTCCGGCGATTCCCTGTAATCACGGCGGGATTGATTGTCTTAAATATTCTAGTTTATGCAGTGGATCGGCTGACCGGCACACTGCATCCTTCCCTGGTTGAAGTTGGGCCCGGAATGTTTCAGCAGACTGCCAATTTTGTTGGAGGAATATCAGCAAATTGGAGCATGGTGCCGGCAGCCGTCGCACACGGAGAGCCGAACGCCTACTGGACGCTGTTTACCACCATGTTTCTGCATGCCAACTGGCTGCACATTGGCGGCAACATGCTCTTTTTGTGGATATTCGGCAGCAACGTGGAAGATACACTGGGTCGACCCAAGTTTATGGCTTTCTATCTCGCCTGCGGACTCCTGGGGAGTTTGTGTCACGTTGCATCCGATCCAGCATCGATGGTCCCAACCGTTGGGGCGAGCGGGGCAATCGCGGGGTTGATGGGCGCTTATTTGATCCTATTTCCGAAAGCGGAGATCATGACAATTGTGCCAATCATTATTTTCGGGGCCGTAATGGATGTACCCGCAGTTGTCGTAATTCTCTTCTCCGCCGTTGTAGAGTTTGTAAATGCAAAACTTCTTGGCGGCTCCATGATGCATAATGGAGGAGTGGCCTATTTCGCCCACCTGGGGGGATTTTTGTCGGGGATGCTGCTGATCATTCTAATGGGCGGGCGTAAACTTGCAGAGAGCAAATTGAGATATGTGGGTTAACCCGATACCTCTCGCGAATCGAAGACTTTTTGTCGGGATCGCCTGTGCGGGGATCCTGGCCATTCCACCTGCCAGAGCCGATATCTCAGGCGATCTTGAGCGCGAACTGGGCAAGGCAGTCTCCAGAGAGCTCGAAAACACCTACGGACTTGTTCGCGACCCCGTTCTGACTAACTACGTGGAGAGTGTCGGGAGTCGACTAGGAGCAGTTTCGGGCCGAACGGGTGTGCCTTATGTTTTCAAAGTCCTTGATTCGGATGACGTAAACGCTACTGCGGCTCCATACGGGCACATTTACATTAATCGCGGCACGCTTACATTTGTGAAGAGTGAAGATGAACTCGCTGCGGTACTCGGACATGAAGTCGGTCACGTCGCGGGGAAGCATTCTATCAAGCAGTTCAATGCTCAGCTTATCAGTATGTTGATGCTAGCGGGATTTCGGTCGTTGAAATCGGATACGCTGACATCGGTTGGCGGCTTGGCTGGCGGACTGGCGATGCTGAAATTCAGTCGCGACGAAGAGAATGATGCCGATCGACGTGGACTGAAGAATGCCGTCGCGACCGGGTATGACGGGCGTAAAATGGCTGATTTTCTCTCTCGCCTCGGAGACGAAGAGAAGAGCAAACCGACCAAATTTGAGACCTATTTCCTCACTCACCCACCCATTCCTGAACGCGTTCGCAGAGTAAGCGAAGAAGCAGGGTCCAAAGAAACAGCAAACAACGCCGTGGCTCTCGGCGACGGGCAGGTTGCCCGCGGATTGATTGGGCAAGCCATTCTCAGTTACAAGCGAGCGGTGGCGCTCAATCCGCAATGTGGAGCCGATGTCAAACTTGCAAGTCTACTGGACAAACGGTTTCAGATGGTGCCTGCACAAAGACTTGCAGCGAGCGAAAAGGCGGCAGCCCTCTCCAAATTGCTGGAACTTGACCGAATGATCGGCGAGAACAGATCTCAGTGGAATCGGGTGGACGGCAAGTGGGCTCAGCATCGAAAATCTGCCGAGCAGACTTTAGAAACAGCGGCGCAATCACTTACGGAAGCCGGGCGTTACATCGGTCGATATGACACCGTTCAGTTCAAGCAATTCAATCGCCTGGCACAATCGTTTGAGAATGCAGCTAAGTTCAATGCGCAACTCCGTGGCGTGCGGGATACGGCCGATGCAGTGTTTCAGGAGATGACCTCCATCCGGAATATCCTGGCGCAATCGGTCGATTCCGGAGATGCCGAAGCGGCAAAACTGGTGGGTCCCTTTGTGCAGCATTGTGATGCCAATATTCGAGCCTTGAACGCTGAAATGGCCCCTATTGAGCGAGCCCACGTTGATGCAGAACGTGGCGCACGAGCCTTGCGAATCGCCTCTGACAGCCTGGTCAACTCGTACAAGATGCCTCTCGGGTTTACCGGTGGAAATTTTGAAATTATGGATATGCAGGTTATCTCCGCTGGCAACGACATGAAGAACAACGTGCAGGATGGGCAGAAACTCATTTCACGAGTATCAGAAACGCGAATGGATTCACTGGTCGAACGCACAGTGGTGGATTTGCTACACGTTGATCTTCAGACCCCTGCGCTATCACGAATTGTGTCGAGATATTTCGGCGTAGAGCCAAATGAGGTGAGCCAGCAATTGAATCGACAGGGACCCGACGCGGGATTGCGATCTATTGTCGAAGTGGCTTATACACAGGCGTATTCAAAATTGACGGAAAAAGATAAAGCTAAAACTAAGGGCTCTGCTATCGAATCGGGAAAACCGGCCGCGGAGAACGTAACAATTCTATTACAGTTATTGTCGAAGGATGTAGAGAACGAAGTTCGCGCTGTCCGATAGGTTCACTGTCAATAAATGTTATGAACCAAACCCGTAGAGACTCGTCCCTACAGTGTCATCGGATGAAGGTGCGCTGGGCATAAATCGTTTGGAGTTGTAATCAGCATCTTAGGATAATCAGTATGAGACACGATTTAACACTGGTGGCAACATCAATATTATGCGCGCTGCTTGGCGGCGTGGTAAATGGCAAAGATGGCAATCTGCCAGGTATTGCGAGCGGGAGCGTTGACCAGAGTATTCGATTCTGGGATTCAGACGGCAAAGAATCCGCAAACTTTATGGCGCATGACGGCGCAGTGAACTGCCTGATTTACCTTTCCGATGGGAGAGTGATCTCGGGAGGCGATGATAATTGCGTCAAAGTGTGGAGCATTGATGGGCTTCTCGATTCCACGTTTCAAAGCCCGCCAGAAAAGACAGCGCACAGTAAGCCAGTGTTATGTCTTGCGCTAAGCCCGAATGGTAAAGTTCTTGCATCGGGCGGCGCAGATCGACTTGTTCGGTTCTGGAATCCTGCAACTGGGAAACTCCTGCAATCGATTCCAGCGCACAACGGCTCGGTGAAGTCCCTTGCGTGGAGTCCGGATGGACAGACGCTTGCGTCAGGCGGGGCGGATCGACTTGTGCAGTTGTGGCGGGCGAACGGTTCTCGTGGTGGCACGATCATCGGGCATGACGAGGCGGTAACTGCGCTGGCGTGGACTCAAGATAATCGAGCGCTGATCACCGGTTCAGCCGACGGCAATATCTGTGCATGGAATATTCCTGATTACACATCCATTGCAAGAACTCACGGACATTCGAAGAGCGTTACGGCAATCGCACTTAGTCCAGACGGTAGGACGTTAGCAACGGCCGGATCAGATCAAAAACTTCGAATATGGTCATTTTCAGGGAAGGCATTTACAGAAACCGCCTCGCTGACGTATGACAAACCGATCAATTGTCTTGCCTGGGGTCCTCGGGGGCAGATACTCATTGCCGGTAGCTCGGATAAAACGCTTCGATACTACGGCGGCACTGGTTACGCTACGTTGAAAACTGTTAAAGCACACGACGGACCAATTACAACCCTGGCTGTTGCACCCATCAAAAACTAATGTCTTCAAAGTATTTGTTAAATGCCGGGCCACGATGAAGTCGTGGTCCGGCATTTCTTTTCCCGCTCATTTCCAGATTGAATTCAAAACAACAGTAGAAATCAACCACCGCTTAGCCTCTGCACGAACCAGACCGACCCGGCCGGCCCGATAGCGATGGAACCCGCGACGGTGATTACTCGCATCAGTTTAGGTGACCGTTTAGATATGAAAAGCAATACCGGCAATGCGACCAGGATGATGGTGACCTGTCCCATCTCAACGCCGATATTGAACGACGCAAGGGGAACTCCCAGCGATCATTTAGGCAACCCGACTTCTGAAACTGCACCCGCAAATCCGAAACCGTGGACCAGACCAAACCCGAATGCAAATAGAGGCCTCAGATCACGGACCTTCTTTTTGCTATATGGTTCGGTTGGTTCAGGTGGTCCCGATCGCTGACCCGATTGCCGGAGGTTCTCCACAGCCACGGCCACAATTGATAATGCGATTATGGGCTCAACAATCCGGGGGGAAGAGTTGAACATGCCGGTCGCACCGAGAGAAAGCGTGATGCTGTGAGAGACGGTAAGTGCCGTTACGGTCTTTAGTAGTCCCTTTAGTGAGCCCAACAACAGCAAGGGGCCAAGCACAAACAGAACGTGATCGAAGCCTGTGAATATATGAAAAACACCCTCCGCAAAGAATCTGAGGGCCACGCCACCGGCGGTCGATTTCGCCTCACCGTCTCGAAGATCAGGGTGATCGACGTCGAGCATTTTCTCTTGGATGATCCTGCCGTCACGCATTACCGTAACCAGTGTGCGCGATGCAGGATCCTCAGGGTATATCCTCGCGGTGATCTCAAGCGCCTTTACGGGATTGGGAATGGTCGTCTGCCAGGTGACGAGATCGTTGGAGTTGTCCCCGATCACATTTGCGGTTTTCGATGTCAAATCCAGACCGCCAAACTGCAAGTACAGGCGACGCCGAACGGCTTGATCAAGTTCAGTGGGAGACATCTGCGCGCTACGACCATCAGCCTTAAGCAGCCTACTGATGTGCATCATGAGGCTTATAACTACATCGTTCCGCCGGAAGATGATTCTGATTCCTGAGCGGGATGGGTCGTGGGCAAATGCTGGCGCAGCACATAGAGCCACTCCCATCGTAAACAAGATATCAGAAATTGTTCGACGGATTATTTTCATTCTGACGATAAGTTTACAGTGGATTAGTGAAGATATGATGAATTTGACGAGGCACGAAAATGGCCGGGATATTGCCTCCCGGCCCTTTTTGGAGTCTTGCAGATTACCCTGTTACTTTAGGAGTGGAAATAATAAGCAATTCGCCATCAGCTACACTTATTTTCACGACGGAGCCATCCGTCACGTCACCGGCGATGATCGATCTGCCGATGCGCGTCTCCAGTTTTCGTTGAATGACCCGCTTGAGGGGTCGAGCACCGTATACGGGATCGTATCCTGTTTTGGCGAGGTGAATTCTCGCTTCTGGCGTTAGCTCCACTTCGATGTCGCGATCTCGCAGGCGTTCTCGCAGAAGATCGAGTTGCAGGTCGACGATTCGCTCAATGTTGCCGATTGAGAGCGGCGTGAAGAGCACCGTCTCATCGACGCGATTGAGGAACTCGGGTCGACAGTGCGCCTCAAGCTCTTCCATCACTCTGGCGCGCGTGAACTCATCTATCTCACCAGTCTCTTTCACACCGGTCAAAAGATACTGCGAACCGATGTTCGAGGTCATGATGATGACTGTGTTCTTGAAGTCGACCGTTCGCCCTTGAGCATCTGTGACCCGGCCGTCATCCAGTATTTGAAGCATGACATTCGAGACGTCCCGATGTGCCTTCTCAAACTCGTCGAAGAGAATGACGCAGTATGGTCTTCGACGAACTTGCTCCGTCAACTGGCCACCCTCTTCGTATCCCACATACCCCGGAGGTGCACCAATTAATCGAGAGACCGAGTGCTTCTCCATGTACTCCGACATGTCGATCCGGACAATGTTATCTTCGCTATCAAAGAGTGCTGCCGCCAGAGCCTTGGCAAGTTCAGTTTTTCCCACGCCAGTGGGGCCAAGGAAGATGAACGAGCCTATAGGTCGTTTGGGATCGCCAATTCCCGCGCGAGCTCGAATTACCGCATCCGTTACGAGATCAACGGCCTCAAACTGACCGATGACGCGTTCGTGCAGAATCTCCTCGAGATGGAGCAACTTGTGGCGCTCGCCTTCGATTAAGCGGCTGACCGGGACACCGGTCCATTTGCTGACAATGTCGGCAATCTCTTCTTCCGTCACCTCTTCTCGAAGCAAACGGGAAGATGATGCGCTGCCAGCGAGAGTTGTTTCTTGCTCCTGCAACTCCTTCTCAAGTAGCGGAAGTTTGCCGTGCCGAAGTTCTGCGGCCTTGTTGAGGTCATAATTGCGCTCGGCGATTTCTAACTCGCGACGAACCTGCTCCAGATCCTCACGGACAACCTGAACACGTTTGAGGGAGTCTTTTTCTCCTTGCCATTGCGCCCTCATGCCGTCGCCGCGCTCTTTGAGGTCAGCGAGCTCTTTGCGAAGATGCGACAATCGCTCCTGGCTGGCCTTGTCCTTCTCCTTCTTCAGCGCCTGCTCTTCGATCTCAAGCTGCATCGTGCGACGAGTAATCTCATCGAGTTCTGCGGGCATGGAGTCGATCTCAGACCTGATCATCGCGCAGGCTTCATCCACGAGGTCAATAGCCTTGTCTGGCAGGAATCTGTCGGCGACGTACCTGTTGGAGAGAGTAGCCGCAGCCACCAGCGAACTGTCGAGAATTCGAACGCCGTGGTGGACTTCGAATCGCTCTTTTAACCCACGCAGAATGGAGATAGTGTCCTCTACGGTTGGCGGTTCCACGAGAACAGGTTGGAATCGACGCTCGAGTGCCGCATCCTTCTCGATGTACTTTCTATATTCGTCCAACGTAGTCGCGCCGATGCAGTGGAGTTCTCCTCGAGCGAGCATTGGCTTCAACATATTGCCGGCATCCATCGCGCCATCAGCCTTGCCTGCGCCAACGATGGTGTGCAGTTCATCTACAAAGAGCAGCACCTGCCCTTCGCTCTTTTTGACTTCGTTCAGGACTGCCTTCAGTCGCTCTTCAAACTCGCCGCGATACTTTGCTCCGGCAATCAACGCGCCGAGGTCGAGGGAAAAGACCTGCTTGTCCTTCAATCCTTCAGGAACGTCGCCACGAACGATGCGCTGAGCGAGGCCTTCAACGATCGCCGTCTTTCCTACGCCTGGCTCTCCTATAAGAACCGGATTATTTTTTGTCTTGCGCAACAGAATTCGTACAACGCGTCGGATTTCTGCATCACGTCCAATGACCGGATCGAGCTTATTCAGGCGGGCATCGGCTACCAGGTCGCGGCCAAACTTGGATAGCGCCTCGTAAGTCGCTTCGGGAGTTGGACTGGTTACGCGCTGATTGCCTCGGACTTCTGTCAATACTTTCAAAAAGGCATCGCGTTTTATCCCGGCGGCGATCAAGAGCTGGCCGACGGCACTCGACTTGCCTTCTTCGATAAGCGCCAGCCCAAGATGCTCTACGCTGATGTATTCGTCCTTCAGCTGTTCCGCTTCTTCGCCCGCTTTTGTCAACACGAGGGAGAGTCTACGGGAAACAGCCGGTCCCCCGGATTGTCCGCTAACCCGCGGTTTTTTGTCCAATAGCTGCTCAACTTGTGCCAACAAATCGACGGTGGATAGTCCAAGACGATCAATGAGTTTCGGCAACAGGCCGTCGTCCTGCGTTAGCAACGCCGCAAGAAGGTGCTCCCCATCTATTTCTACATGCCCGTGTTGAATCGCCAGAGAGTGCGCCTGCTGGAGTGCCTCTTGCGATCTTTCAGTCAGTCTACTCAAATCCATGTTAGTCCCTCACAATCCCAAAACAATTGATATTATTATGACACACTGTAACATTCACTTTAGTGTGTTATTATCATATCTTCAGAGTTATTTACGCAATTATCTAGCCCGTAGTTTCGCGTAAAGCGTCGACATTCTGAATTGGATTCAAACTCCTGTCGTTTGGAAGTAAACTATTGCGGTCAACGAGGATTGGTGACATCAAATTTAATATCAATTCGTGTCGATTTCAACACCTCGAAGACACATGGAGAAGAACAATGAAGTTTCGAAAATCTCTATCGCTTACAATTTGTCAGACCATTGCAATTTTGATGGGAATGTTGTTATATTCGCTGGCAGCAGGCGCGTCCCGCCATCAAGGCGAAGGCCAGTTCGTCCACGAAGGCTGCACACTCCACTATCGAACCATTGGCAAGGGCGCACCCATTTTAATGTTGAGTGGAGGGCCCGGGATCGACGTTTCGTACCTCGAACCCGTAGCAAAGGAACTCTCGCGCACTCACGAATGTATTTTGCTGGAACAGCGCGGTACCGGTCGATCCAAACTACCTGCAATAACCTCAGCGAATATGAGCCTTAATATCGTAGTCGGCGATGTAGAGGCGCTGCGCGTTCACCTCAAGCTGAATAAGTTGACCATTTTCGGTCACTCCTGGGGCGGAATGCTGGCCATGTCCTATGCGGTCTCCTACCCGGATAAGGTAGAGGAACTCATTTTATGTAGTTCCGGCGGAGCCAATCGCGACTTCATGAAGACATTTAGCGACAACATCGACTGCCGATTGACTCCTGAAGAACTTAAGTTATCTAACAAATTTGACAACCCAACCTACCGCAGGGTTGACCCCCAAAAAGCATCAATTGAACACCTGAAATCCATCGCGCCCGCATACTTTTTCGATCGCGCAAATGTGCGCTTACTCACCGACCAATTAAACAAAAACACGTTTGCTCCCGGCGTAAATTCTACGTTGATGAGAGACCTGATGCAACGGAATTACGACTTACGAGTGGAGCTCAGGCGAGTGGAATGCCCCGTGTTGATCTTACAGGGCCATCAAGATCCCATTGGGGAAGGCACTGCCTATGAAACAAAAGCATGTTTGCAAAATTCAACGATAACATTTATTGATAAGTGCGGACATTTTCCCTGGCTAGAGCGTCCAAAAACCTTTTATCCAATCCTCTTCAAATTTCTGGAAAAGGGACGCAATTAATTGCGTGAGAATGTGATCCTGTCCGGTACTGGTCGCCCCGGTCATACAGTGGTTATTGGCGCAGGAGTGATGGGCGCGGGCATTGCTGCCGTTCTCGTCAATTCTGGCTGGCATGTCGATCTTCTGGAGCAGGTCCCAGACGGCGCTGGATCGGATACTGCATCGAGAAACAGGCTGGCGCAAGAAGGACTTGATCGAGCAAAAACGTCCCGCCCACCCCATTTTGGATTGCCAGAACTTGCAGCAAAAGTTCGGATTGGCAATATGGAAGACCATGCCAGGTGTATGGCGAATGCCGACTGGATTGTTGAAGCCGCCGCGGAAGACCCGGCGGTCAAGCGCGAAATATTCAAAATCATCGCGACCAATGCGGGACCTCACACGATTGTTTCAAGCAATACGTCGGGCCTTAGTCTTGCCGGCATTGTCGCCGAGTGCCCGGCGGACCTGCAAGAGAGGTTCCTCGGAACCCACTTCTTCAACCCTCCCCGTTGGATGCGTCCGCTTGAGTTAATTCCTATTCAGGCTACATCCCGGGAAGTGTTCCTGCGATTTAGCGAATTCGCTGAGGTTGTTTTGGGTAAGCGAGTCGTTATTGCCAAAGATACACCCGGGTTTATCTCCACCCGCCTTGGCATGTACGCTCTGGTCAAGGCGATCAATATTGCAATAGAGTGCGGGATTACCGTGGAAGAAGCAGACTATCTTACGGGTCCGCTCACGGGTCGACCAAAGAGCGGCATCTTCCGGCTCGCGGACGTCATCGGGCTGGACATTACGGCGCGAATCATCGACAATCTGCGAACTGCCCTGCCAGACGATGCTTATTATCAGGCGCTCCATGTTCCTGATTTGATGCGAAAGCTCATCGCCGATGGCAAAGTTGGCGTGAAATCAGGCGAGGGATTCACGCGAAAAACTTCTTCTGGCCTGGAGTTGATTGACCTGATGACCGGGGAGTATCGGCCTCGAACTGAGCCCGATCGTATGGCTGATGAGATATCGAAACTCGACCTGAAAGAGCGAATTCCTGCGCTATATTTCCTGGAGTCGAGCCACTACTCTGTCTTTCTTCGCCGTTTCTTTGACGAGACCCTGGGGTACATGGCAGACATTGCTCCGATTGTTGCCGATCGGATAGTAGAGATTGATGACGCCATTATGGGCGGTTTCGGGTGGGAGTTGGGTCCGTTCCATCAGTTGGATGTGATCGGATCGGCCTACCGGCCTTCGAGGTCGATTGCTGCGCTGGAACAGGTCCAGTCTAGCGCTGATAAGAGGTTTTATACCCACTCCGCTGGCGTTCACTACTACTTCGATTTGAAATCTGGATCGATGAGTGAGTTGCCACATCGACCCGGTGTGATCTCGCTCAAAGACCTGGCGCGTGCAGGAAAGACCATTCGGGAGTGGCCAAACGCTTCGTTAATTGATATAGGGGACGGCGTCGCGTGCTTTGAATGGCATACCAAGATGAACACATTCTCGCTGGAGCTTGCGGAAGCGCTGGATGATGCCCAAAAGCTCGCCGAGCGACAATGCAAAGCACTTGTTCTTGGCGGATCGGGAGCAAATTTCAGCGCCGGGTTTGATCTTGCTCGAATTGCTGAGTGGATTGAAGCTGGTGAGTTTGAATTGATGGACCGGGTATTTGGTCGATTTCAGCAGGTGCTGCAAGGGGTGAAGTATTCCAAAATCCCGGTTGTCGCGGCGATCTACGGATACACTCTCGGTGGTGGATGCGAGATATCTCTCCATTGTTCGTCGGTGCAGGCAGCGTTTGAGGCTAATCTCGCGCTACCGGAGTCGAAAGTCGGACTGCTGCCCGTTGGTGGCGGCGTGACGCAGATGCTACTGCGATCCATTCGAGAGAGTGAAGATCGTCCCGGCGTGGTCTCGACTGATACAGTACCTGCCATGATTCAGGCATGGAGAACAATCTTATCAGGCGCTATTGGCGGATGTGCATTGGATGCTCGGAAGTCCGGATTATTGCTGCATGCAGACCGAATTTCCATGAACCGGGATCGGTTGCTATTCGATGCGAAAGAGCATGCCTTGTCGCTGGCCGACTGTTACGTCCCCCCTACCCCTGATCGCGCTGTTCTACCAGGAGCATCGGGATTTGCGCGATTCCAGATGGAAGTTCACCAATCTCTGCGGAGCGGGCAGATGTCCCAATTCGATGCAAAGGTTGCGCTGGCAGTCGCTTCTATCTTCTCTGGTGGTAATCTTAAGTCACAGGCCGAGGTGAGTGAGCAGTACATTCTGGACGTTGAACGCGAGGCATTTCTTTCGCTCGCATCCACACCGGAGGCGCTTGCAAGAATTCGGCACATGCTGGCCACTGGCAAGCCACTCAAGAATTGATTAATTAATGAACACGACGAACACTGATGTCGCTCAGGCTCATGTGATTGCCCGTAACCCGGGCATTCCGCTGGACGAAGCCTGGGTTCGCGAATCCCACATTAACCGAAGCGCGATTGAGCGCCGGGCTGCCACGCACGCCACCCGCCGAACCGTGAAGAAGGATTGGCAGGCTGCTTGGCTCTTGCGAGCGATCACCTGCATTGACCTTACTGCTCTGGCCGGAGACGACACGGCTGGCAATGTCAAGCGACTATGTGCCAAGGCCATTCACCCGGTTCGACCTGAGATATTAAGCGCACTCGGCGCGGAATCTCTAAACATTCAAGTCGGAGCGGTTTGTGTTTATCATGAAATGGTCGAGACGGCAGTTGACAGCCTCAAGGGGACCAACATTCCCGTCGCGGCTGTCTCTACAGGATTTCCGGCTGGACTTAGCCCTCTCGCTCTGCGCATTGCAGAAATCGAAGAATCGGTGAAGGCTGGCGCAAAAGAGATCGACATCGTCATCTCCCGTCGACACATACTGACTGGCGACTGGGAGGCCCTATATCGCGAGGTGTCGGCGTTCCGCAGGGCGTGTGGTCCGGCGCATATGAAATCTATTCTCGCGGTTGGTGAACTCGGCACATTGCGAAATGTCTACCGAGCCAGCATGATCTGCATGATGGCCGGTTCCGACTTCATTAAGACTTCGACCGGCAAAGAAGCCGTGAACGCAAGCCTGAATGTGGGGCTCGTGATGACACGAGCCATTCGCGACTACTATGAACGGACCGGTTGGCAGATCGGGTTCAAGCCTGCCGGAGGAATCCGAACGGCCAAGCAGTCGATTGACTGGCTCATCCTGATGAAGGAAGAGTTGGGCAACGAGTGGCTGCATCCCAACCTCTTGAGAATCGGCGCGAGCGCGTTGCTATCGGACATTGAAAGGCAACTTGAGCACCATGTCACAGGTCGCTATGCGGCGTACTATCGTCAGCCAATGGGCTGATGGAGACAAACCATGAAGCGAATTGTTCTGGGAATTGTAGGATTGCTTGCGGTTTCTGGTCTTGCAGGGTGTCACAGTCCGGGCGACATAAGCCTGGAAACGAATGTTAACGCCGACGGAAGTTGGAATCGACATTTGGAATATGGATACACGTCTCTTCAGTATTTCGACAAGAGAGGTCACGTAACCAAGTCAGAAAGCAGTATAGACCACCTTGCCTTCCCAATAACACGGGATTGGTCCATGAGTAAGACGTATAACAAACGATCCAAAATGGCGAAGGTCACCGCTACCCGGAGTATGCATCTGGGGGAGGTAGTCAAGTCAACACTGGTTGTGTCCTGGGGAAACCCGTTATTGGATAGTGTTTCGTCGGTTAAACAGATTGGACCACATCGGTTTGAATATCGGGAGACGCTGCACTGGTTTGGTCCGAGAATCACGGCAACATCTTATGCGTTTGACATTGCGTACAACGCGGCCATCAGATCTGCCTTTTCGCCGCAAGTGGCTACTAAGGCTGATACCGGCGCTTTGCGAAAACCCGTGCTTCGGGAGTTCTGGCACTATGTATATGGTCCACCAGACGTGAGATTCATGGAGTTCTTCGTTCATCGGAAATCAAGTGAGAGACAGATGATACTAAGGATCGGACCAGCGCTGGAGAAGGTGTTTGGCGATCAATTTGGGAATCGAATAAATAAGGACCAACGCCGAACAGCCGCTCGGACATTCATCAAAGCG
>JBDUAM010000230.1:0-4656 GCA_040004655.1 Chthonomonadales bacterium
GGAATATGCTCCAGGATACGAAATTGGGTCCAGCGCATTTCGCGTATTCGGATACTGCCATCGTGGCTTGCCATCATTTGCCGGAGTAATGTTGTCCGGATTAGAAATTCGTTCATTGACTTTCAATTTCTGAAGGTCGATACAGTAGACGTGACCGTCCCCAGCGCCACCAACGATGCGGTCAGCCGTGAATGTAAAGTCGGCAGGATCGACGTTGGCAGAAAGCGACGCGTTAAAGTAACCCTTGGCAGCATCATCCGTGTATTGCGACATCGGCCCTGTGATTGTTCCACCCTTACGGAGCCACTTGTCACGAGCAGTAGTAGGCCATGTCATTACTCGGCGAGTCGTACCGGCAACTCCAGGTACATCCGCTACCGCAAAAGTTGACGCGTAGGGATCATTGGTAAGCGGATCAACTCGCCCAATAGGATCAAATGCATAGATGCGACCGTTCTGATTTCCGATGACAATGAGCGGCTGATATGTAAACATCGGATTAACGCCAGTTCGGACTTGCACGAACATTGGTGACGACTTCCATGCCTGCAGAGCGGGCATTTCGTTCGCCTTGGTGTAGACGTCTTTAAACATGCCCGGATTGCCAGGATCAGGCGCGGTCGTCTTTACAATATCTGCGTCGATACCCTGAGCGGGTCGGTTACTAAAAGCATCCGGGTTTACGTTTGGATCATCTTCCGGTCCAAATAGGCCGTCACCATTCTTGTCCACGCGCATCGGGTTTGGATCCGAAATAGATGGGTAGACCCAGTAAGCGCTGGTAAGCGTGCTGTTATTGGCTGCGCCTTCAGCATCAAGAGCATAAACGTGACCATCCGTTGTGGCGAAGTAGACAAGCTGCCTCAATGCGCCGGATGGGAAGTTAACATTTGCGAGTAATGGAGAAGCGGTAACGGTATTCGATGCGGGACTTTCAGGGACAAACTGCAGGGCGTCCGCTATTACGGAACGAGCAATACTATCGTCTGTGGAAAATACCGGATTCGGCGACACGGAAACCTTGCCAAGTACAGCAACGTTTGATCCATTGTATACACCTGCCGGAAAGTGTACATTCGAAGCTATTCTACGCCAGCCACCAACAGCCGCGGCGCCATTGACCATGTTATTGGTAGGGTCAACATCACTTTCTTGATTGACGGTGTAGGTAACGGGCCCAATATCTGTGTAGACCTTGTATTGAGCATAGTTTGCAGGTTGTATAGCCGTGTTCTTGGTTAATGCCGGAATCCATGCATAAACGGAAAATGTACCGCCAACTGTCGTCGCTGAGAGCGGCGCCTGCCATGTAGCTTTGGCGGCAAAGTTGGACTTATTCGCTTTTGCAGTCAGGAACGATGGACCATAAGACTGATAGGCAGGATTAATCTGCGGCGTCCAACCTGTTGGGTCCAGACCAGGTTGGGCATCAAATCCTGGCAAACCACTGGTATCGTCCACGGTAGCCGTTGGCGGAGGCGTTGGGTTCGTGGCATAACGCCACTTCAGTTTGCCAAATGTGTGGGCTGCTATATTATCCTCAATGCAATAGAAGACAGCCGTCCTTACACTGCCAGAAACCTCTGGAATAATCGGATTGTAGTTAGCCTTTGCCGAATCTGGCTGCGGGTCGACCGTAGGATCAAATAGGGTCTGCGTAAATCCACCAAGTGGGAACTTACCGGCATCCGCTAGAACTTTAACCCAACCGGGTCCAACAGTCTCATCACGGCCAAAATATGTGCGCTGAATGACTCGTCCGCCTGGAGCTACTGTCGCTGGGAACTTGGCGCTGGCTGCAGGAGCGTGAATGTCACCGCGCATTGCTTCCGGAACTAATCGAACGGAATCCGCGACAATGATTGATCGTTGTTCACCTGCGGCCGCTTCGTCATCTGGCGTCTTGGTATAGAGGGTAACGGTGAGCGGATTGGTTCCATCAAATGGGAAGTACCGGTCATCCCCGGCTCCATTGCGAATACGGAGCCAGAAACCACCCGTCTGTTGAAAATCAAGCATGAATATGCGACTTGTTTTAGGATCCGTGAGCGTAGCTCCCCAACTAACGCGTGCAAACACATGCTGAGTGTTAGGGCGATTCACGCCATTAGAGATCGTTCCACTACTTGGAAACCTAATGTAGACCGCGTAGCGCTGATTAGCTGCTAGATTATTGCCGCCAACATCCTTGTTTCCCTGGAGCGTACCAGTTGGGTACGTCGTACCAAACGCCCATCGGGAATAGCCCATGGCGTTGTTAGCCGGCAGAGTTTCGTTCAATTCATTATTGATAATCTTGTAAGTCTGCGACGATGCGGCATCCGTTCCGAGATTCGGCAACCGGGCCAGCGTAGTTGTACCTATTGTCGATAATACGGGACTGTTCTGGGGCTCTGCCCAGATGTAGTCTCCTGTCTTATCCGGATTAGCCTCGGTGGAGATTGGCGGCCAAGCGCCTCCTTGCCGAAGATCGACGCTTGGGTAGACCCAGGCGCCCTTTACAGTAAAGTTCTGCAGGGTACCGTTGGGAGGAGGTACAGGAAGCGTTGTGTTATCAATGACCATCTCGGCAGGCATTGCAGACGTAGATGGATAGATCCAGGTTTGAAGCAGACCCGTTGGTGCGATACCGGGATCTTGATTGCCGCCGGTTCTAGCTGCGTTACCACGATGCAGTAGCCAGTCAGCTGTCGTAAAGTCGACTTGAGCCGCCGCCCGACCGGATGCAAGCCCGAGGACCAAAAGACCGAAAAGAGTTGCCAGTTGTGAATTGTGCCGCATAACTATATCACCTTGGGCTGTCGGATGGAGGGGCATCCGGTCAGCGGTTAGTACGATGTCTTGTTAAAACTGTCGATCTGCAAAGAACGGGCTTTCGAGGATCGCAGTTGATGTCGCTCTATCTTTTGACCCCACGAACCGTCGGAACGTTCCAACTTCGCCAATAAACGCGCCGATTGGTGTAGCAGGAGCTTGCTCTGATGAGCTTCTCCAGGCAATACTTGCCTGAGCAAGGGGTCCAAAAGTTGTGGCTCCTACCGTATGAGTCTTTCCGTCCATCGGAACCAGGAAGTTGCCAAAGGCAAAGTAATCTGGAGTATAACCGTGGAACGGCGCAGCATAAGCGAATGTCGTCGGATCAATTTCGAATACTTCGCCCCGGAATTCCGTCGGTCCCGCAATATTTCCATTCGCAGGATTGCCAGTGTTATTATACGTGATGCCAAAGTTACTCGGATTATCCGATCCGGCAGCGCGGTTCGCGATCAAGAAGTGATGTATTCGTCCCGCATTCGGGCCAACTGTCACAACCGAATTCAATCGGCGAATGCTCTGAGCAATCAATTTCTTGCCAGTCATCCTATAGTAGTCCTGATTTGTCATCAACCACTCCACATCCATGTATCGTGGATCTGGAAGACCAGTCATCGGATCGACGCCTGGTCGAAGCTGGTAGCAACCATTCGAGTCTGCGAGCAGATACTTGAAGACGATGAGCCCACTCATAGGATCGACCTCATCGAACTTGGAGAACCAGGTCGGATTATCAATGTCCTGAATGGTAAATCCACCCGCACCATTTGGAATTCGCATGGTGCTCACTGTAGAGAGCGGTTTACCCGCCTCACTGAGCACAACAATTGAACCGCCGCCAGATTCCATGGTCTGACCCAGGGCACCAACAGCGTTCTGCACAATCGTTGGGTCACCTACCGTTCTATAATTCGAGATGAGAGCCAGCGTCAATCTGATGAGCGCGCCTGCTGCTTTGGACGGGTCCTGCCATGTTGGAGGCAGAGCTCCATTGGCCACAAGCACTCTCTGCAGCGGCCCATATCTATACTTCTTGCCATCCACGCCATAGGTGCTCGTAGTGAAGTAGAGCTGTCTTAACATGGCAAACCCTGCCGGGTTACCGCCAATGTTCGGCGTAACCACTCTACCGGCTGCATCGTAGACGTCAATCATCTCCACAATTCGGAAGTTGCCCGTATCTGCGATTAGATAGTGAATGACATATCCCGCCGCATTGCTGTAAGTATACGGCAACCCCTGCGAACTGAACCATGCATTGATACTCGGGATGACTTCGGTCCAGGTCTGCGCATCTGACGGTTCATTGAGCGTCAACGGATCGCCTTGTCGCAACAGCGTCTTGAAGTTATCGAACATTCGAACAACTTCCCAGACTACGTTGCCGCCACGATCAACCTGTACCACTCGATTATTTCCCGTATCCACCACCAGCAGATCAGAAACGCCGATTCTGCGCGCAACCGTCGGTCGGGACCAGTGAACATTCTGCACAACTGCAACACCCGTTGCACTGGTCGGGTTAACCGGAATAACGTTTCCAGAACCCGGGTCGACTATATATTGCGGCAAATCGCCACCGGCAGTGCCGTACGCTCGAGTACCATCACAAGTCCACACGGCATCACCGGCAGCATTCACCTCAATGAGCCGATTGCCTTCCGCGATCATCGTGTAGGTGTCTTCGTATCCGCGAACGCCTTCAATCGAGTTGACCGCAAGCAGGTTCGTCGTTGCGACCGGAGCTCCAAGAATCGGGCTCAAAGCAACAGTTGATTTCTTCAACCAGCGCAAGTGGACATACGAACCATCGCGCTTAACCATCTGGATCTGGGCGCCCGC
>JBDUAM010000232.1:0-4623 GCA_040004655.1 Chthonomonadales bacterium
TGCACTTGGTCGAACGATTGCATCCCAGAACGCACTTGGCTACTTCACTACCATGAATTATGATGTGGCAGGACGGCAGGCGAGTAGGCTTGATGCTACTGGAGCCTACTTCACCACCATCTTCGACGCAGTGGGCCGAGCATCCGCCTACTTGAACCCAAATGGCAACTTGTTCAGCTTCAGCTACAACGGTGCAGGACAGCAGGCGGTCACAGTCAACCCATTGAACCAGCGACAAACCTATGCGTTCGATGCTCGTGGACAAGCGTGGACGGATACGGACCCCAAAGGGCAAATACTCACGCGAAGCTACACCGCTAGGATGCAGGAAAGTGGTTTGGCTTATGCTGATGGCACTCTGGTTACAAACACCTACGACGCAAGAGGGATGACGACAGTTATTCAAGATTCTTCAGGAATCTTGACTCGTTCTTACGATGCTCTTGGTCGGGTGAGCGTGTGGAATGGTCCGGGTCACCAGAGCGGTCAACCCCTTACAAACACGTATGACGCGGTAGGTAACCGCACCAAATTGGAGACCTGGTGGGGTCCAGTTTCGTGGTCCTACGATGCCCGAAATGCCAATGCGACTGTAGCAGACCCCGGATTTGCACCAATCTCTATACCCGGAGGAATTACAACCTGGACATATGACCCGAGAGGTATGGTCTCTAGACAAGACAATTGTGACGCCACCCATACGACCCTGACCTACGACGGTAATGGACAACCTCTGCAGATTGAGCACCTCACCAACGCCAGCGCCCAGATTGACCGAGCGTGGTATGCCTACGACCAGGCTGGCCGGCCGACCTCAAAGCGCACAGCAGACGGATTCTCCAACTATGGATATGACCACGCTGACCGGCTTACGAGTGAGAACAACCCCGTTGCCGGCCTGTTGACGTGGACGTATGATGCTGCAGGACGTAGAGGCACAGCACAAAGCTCCACAGGGATTTCGACATATTCCTATGACATTGCCGATGGATTGCAAACGGTAACTGCGCCTGCAGGAATTACGTCGTATAGTTATGATGCCAATGGCAATACGGCACTAATTCAGGCTCCAACTGGTTCCCCCACAAGCTATACGTGGGACCCAGCGAACAGAATGACACAGGCAAAATTACCTAATGGAGACGTGCACACCAACACCTTACGGTATGACAACATGCGGACAAAGCATGTTTCACCGACCGGCACCGAGTACTTCCTGTGGGACAGCGATGGCCTACCTGGCTTACTCGGTGTCATTGGTAAAGGTGCAGTTGCAAGCCACCTGGCGATTCACGGCCCCAACATGAGCCGCATGGTGGGGCGGTACGTTGAAGGTGGTGGCGCCATGGTCGCTCAGTTCCACCTGGACAGGCAGGACAGCGTATTGGCGATTACTAGACTTGCGGGTGGTTCACCTGTAACGGATATTCGGTACAAGATGGATGCATTTGGTGTGGTTTATTCTGGAGCCATAGCAGGGAACCATTACATCTATGTTGGTGGACAAGGCTACTGGACAGACACGGATTTGAATTTGCAGGTTGTGAGGAACAGGGAGTTGAAGAATGATTTGGGCCGGTGGTTGAGCAGAGATCCTATTGGGTTTGTAGGTGGAGACTGGAATCTTTGGGGTTATGTAGGAAACGAGTCGACTCGGTTCGTTGACCCCACAGGCCACCGGAAGTGGATTGCAGACATTAATTGTTCTGGCGTTGACAAACAAGGTGTGAAGGACGCGACTCATGTTGTCAATGCTCTTGATGCAATATGTAGTGCATGGGAAAAGACATATGATCCGCGTTCGGATACCCCACCTGGAGAACAACAACAAACTTTAGTTGATCGGTGTCTGGTAACGCATTGCGATAGCGGTTCTTCGTTCCTGAAACCGAAGGATTGCATAGAAAGTTTCTGCCTAGGCACAAGAAAGATTGTTATTGATTGTCATCGGGAAATCGGATTGTGGGATCCTTGCGCCAATACTAATGGACCCAAGTGCGCAAATACAAATGGCGACACAATAGACATATGTGCTCCCAGCCTTCCAAGTCGAGGAGCCATAGCCAAATGGTGCGGTCCGCTGTCGTGTGTATTGCTTCATGAAATTGTTCATACATGTAACATTAATCATCCTGAAGGAGGAGTCGGAAACCAAAATAGGTCACAACAAGAAGATTGCTATTGTTTCAATTGCATTATTAACGTAATCGGAACTTGCGATGGTTATTGGGTAAACACTAAAACCAATGTACGTTCTGGATGGAACAAGTGTTGTAATCAATGATTAACAAAACATTAGGGCGACCGGGAACTATCATCTGGGTACTTTGCATACTAGGGATTCTAGTGCTATTTAATTGGATTTGTTGCAATCCTAGTAAGAATACTGAATTAGGATTGTTACCAGTTCCAAAGTGGGTATATGGCGTTTGGAGAAACAACAATACTGCTTCGAGACGAGTTGACATAGAGTTTCGCAGGAATTGGGACTTTTTCATTCTCGACGAAACGGGCGATCGTCTTTGCTGGGGGACTTTTAAAATCGAGGTGAACCAAGTACTCATGAGGCCATTGTTATTTTCCAGTTCTAATCGAAGTGCACAGTGGAGGAATGGGCGAATGGAAATGCGGGCAACAGGTGTGGACAATAAATTGATGATTATGAATAATATCAAATTCCATAGAGTGTCTGCTGAAACAGTTGAGTATCCATCACCATAATATTATGGGCCAGATGGAAGCGAGTACTGCGTCAATTTATTATATAGGATATCCCGCTGGAAGGCCGCTCATCATGCGGTCGGCCGATGAACGAGTTCCTACGGGTATGACCATGCAGACCGGCTCACCAGTGAAAACCATCCCATTAAAGGTCTTCTTACCTGGACCTATGACGTTGCTGGACGTAGAGGAACGGCTCAGGACTCGATGGGTGTGTCGACGTATGCTTACGACATTGCGGACACTCTTCTGACCGTAACCGGACCATGTGGTGCAACGTCCTATACTGCAGACAACAACGGCAACACGACGGTTAACCAGCCACCGACCGGTTCCCCAACCAGTTTCACCTGGGATCCGGCCAACCGGATGACGAAAGCCGTCTTACCCGGTGGACAGGTGCACACCAACACCTACCGCCATGACAATATGCGGGTCAAGCACGTAAATACTTCTGGCACCGAGCAGTTTGTCTGGGATGGTGAAGGACTTCCTGATTTGGTGTTTGTTGTGGGAAGTGGCGGAGCAGCCGGGCACCTTGCAGTACGCGGGCACAACCTCAGTCGCATGGTTGGCGCTTACGGGAGTGGAAGTTCGTTAAGAGAGCAGTTCCACCTTGACCGGCAGGAGTCTGTCACAGCTATGACCGGGCTGTATGGCGGTAGCCCGGCAACGGATCTACGCAACAAGTTCAATGCGTTTGGGGAGTTGTACAGCGCCCAGCTTGCCGGAGTGAACTATGCCTATGTTGGTGGTCAGGGTTACTGGCACGACTTCGATCTCGCCATGGACTATGTCAGGAACCGATGGCTCCAAAACAACCTGGGACTGTGGCTGAGCCGAGACTCCATTGGGTTTAGTGGTGGCAGTCCAAACTTACTCTCCTACTCATTTAATGCTCCAACATTATTTGTCGATCCGATGGGACTTGATTCGGTTCAAATTAATAGAGGCGACTGGCCTCCAGACTACTCAGAATTAAATGGCAAAGACTACTACGTTCAGACTGACAAATGTGGAAGAGTAATTTCAGCTGTTCGATTCCTAGTTGACGGCATCAATGGTTTTGTCATTCAAAAAGTTGAACACATCTACGAAATACGTGATTGTTGTACTAAACGACTAATTACGCCCAATCCCCCGGCATTGAAGGATCCATGTGTTTACTTCGAAGCGTGGAGTGTCGTTAAGGGATCTGTTGGGCCAAATAGTTGGGACAGATACCTTACTGCCCCACAGAAACCAAATACTTACGGGGTTATCACAATTAAGGGGGCTGTTGCTTATTTTCCAAATATGGCTCAATTGCCACCGGAATTTATGTTCAATAACCCCAAGACCGCTTGTGTACCTGTCCCTGGTCAAAAAACTAGCGACACTTACTGGTTATGGGCGTTTGTGTATGGCAAAACAGAACATACTTTGACAGTAAAATATGATTGCTGTGGAAAGGATGCAGATCCAAATGCTACCGTAACGTTGGTAACTGGGCGGGGACATTAAGGCAATTTCTAGCACGTCGCAACGGCAAACAATGAAAAATGGGGAGAAATATTAATGAAAGCCGCCAATCGCTTGATCGCATCGCTTTGTCTTGGCTTGATCATTTTGGCGAAGGGGAAAAGTGAAGCAGCCCAGATAACCTACTGTTTGGAATTGGATGTAGCAAACAATACCATTGAAATCATAAATGGCAATGACTTCCAGATGAAAGGATTGAAATTGAACAAAGGGTCAAGTCAAGGTATCAAATTGGTCGAACAATTCGAAGGATGGGGTGCATTTTATCCGATATACTCGCAATATACCGCAGATAGGCCCAAACTGGAAGTATTGCTGAAAAAACTTAACCATTATTCGACAGAAGATCTTCGCCAGATCATGATTAATATCAAGCCGGAC
>JBDUAM010000382.1:0-4616 GCA_040004655.1 Chthonomonadales bacterium
CAGGTAGACTCTGGGTCAGCGCGCCTGCGATGCAGCCGACCAATCCGGCGGGATTTCGGCCCGGACAAAAAGTAACACACGAGACCTTTGGTACCGGAGTTGTTCTGAGCGCCAAACCGGAAGCCGGGGATACGCTGGTGTCAGTTGCGTTTCCCAATCACGGCGTAAAAAAGCTCATGCAGGGTGTGGCTCGGCTCAAGGCCATTAACTAATCAATCAGCGAGAACAATTATGATTCGATGGAATAGATTTGCCGCCATTGGCGGTGTTGGAATTGCTATGTTTGTTCGCACATCAAGTATCGCGGATGTGTCTGCAGATGCGAAGAAAGCAATCACCAACAATTATAAAGAAATCTGTATGGCGATTGGCAAGAAGGACGTGCGAACGGCGGCGATGTTTATGACCACCGATTACAAAGACATTTCCAAGCGCAGAACTATCGGTTTAGAAGCGTGGAAAACCGAGCTTTCCAAAAATCTTGTTCCAGTCAATTCAATCTCAATGAATGTAGTCGTCAAAAGCATGAAATTGTCCGGTAAGGATATCATTGTTTCGGCGGATGCCATCTTGCAGGCCGATGTCATCCCTCAGCAAGGTGCAAAGCACCACCTGAAATCGGTCAGCGATGCCAAAGACACATGGACTTTTTCTGGCGGCAAATGGAAGTGTAAGTCTTCTGAGACGCTAAAAGAGACAGCCACGATGGATGGCAAGCTCCTCCCAAGCGGATAAACCACCCACTCCCATGCACTCAACACTTCTATCAAATGACACTATAACGGCAATTGCAACCCCTCCGGGCTCGGGAGGGGTTAGCATTGTCCGGATTGTTGGGTCAAATGCAATTGCCGTGGCTGATCGAATGTTCACGAGCAGACAAGGCGCCATTCGCGACTTTCCGACCCACACCATCCACTACGGATTAATTGTAGACCCTGAAAACAACGAACAAATTGACGATGTTGTAACCTTGATCTACCTCAATCCAGCCAGTTACACCGGCGAGGATACTATTGAGTTTTGCTGCCACGGCGGACCAATTACCAGCGGTCGAATCCTGAACCTTGCTCTCGCGAATGGCGCGCGAATGGCTGAGCCGGGAGAATTTACGAAGCGGGCATTTCTGAACGGCAAGATCGATCTGGCGCAGGCAGAAGCTGTGTGCGATCTGATCTCCTCCCAAACAGAGTCGGCCGCAAGGCTGGCGGTGCAGCAACGGGCAGGGCAACTCTCCAGGAGAATTCAAGAGCTCCGTTCAGAGATCGTCTCGGCAATTGCAGCTGTAGAGGTGACGATTGATTTCTCTGATGAGGTCGGCGATCTCGATTACGACGCGTTGAAATCGAGATTGTCTACTCTCATCTCCAACCTTGAGGCGTTGCTCAAGACCGCCGATCAAGGGATTCTTTACCGCGACGGTATTCGGCTGGTAATTATTGGTCGACCAAATGTCGGAAAATCAAGCCTGATGAATGCGTTACTCCGACAGGATCGAGCCATTGTCACTGCAGTCCCCGGCACCACGCGCGACACGATTGAAGAGCGAGCCAATATCGGCGGAATTCCGATTGTCGCGGTGGATACCGCTGGCATCCGGGAAACCGATGACGAAGTTGAACGGATCGGCATTGAGCGCAGTCACGCCGCTATTCACGAAGCCAACCTCTTGCTTGTGGTTCTGGATATTTCATCCCCACTCTTAGAGGCAAAGTCCATGATCGAGGATTTGCCGGCGGATGTGAAACGGGTATTCGTCCTCAATAAGTCTGATCTGGTGGATGCAAAACAGATCAAACCTATATACCGAGACTTGAAGCACGTTGTGGGCGTCGATCCGGTGGTAGCAGTCTCAACTTTAACTGGTAGCGGGTTGCCTGAACTTGAGAACGCAATCCAGCGAATACTTCAGGGCTCACAGTTTGACATTCACGACACGCACATTACCAATGTTCGACACAAGAATGCCGTCGAGCAAGCATTGGCCTCGGTAAAACTTGCCACCGAGACTACGGAAAATCGAATGCCCCCAGACTTCATCTCCATCGACCTCCGGAGCGCGGCGGATGCGCTTGGAGAAATTACTGGCGAAACGGCATCGGATGAAGTGATCCATCGGATATTTCACGATTTTTGCGTTGGGAAATAGGCGAGTTGTATGTCACAGAATTCTGGTTGCGCCTTGACAACTCGCGCTCTTGGAGATAGAATCTTAACAAGTTGCAAATCGCTCTGGAGACATTGTCTTGACCTTAGACGGTAGAAAAGGGCGCATCCTGCACGCAATTGTGCGGGACTATGTTGATACAGCGGAACCCATTGGTTCCGAATGGCTTGTTACCCGCTACGATTTTGGATGCAAAAGCGCCACTCTGCGAAATGAGATGGCAGAGATGTCCGACCTCGGATACCTCGTTCAACCCCACACTTCGGCAGGTCGAATCCCTTCCCACACGGGTTACCGATACTACGTCGACAACTTGATGCCGGTCAGCACGACCCCGATCTCACGAAAAAAGATGGAGATGCCCACCGTCAGCGATGGTCTGCAGCTTGAAGAGATTGTGAAATTTGCGTGTAAATCTCTTGCTGCAGTTACTCGATACCCGTCTGTTGCAACTGCGCCCTCCACCGAATTGATCTACCTCCACAGGCTATTTATCACGCGTGCAGACTCACGGCACCTTCTTCTGGTGATGTTGCTATCTACGGGTGGAGTTGAACACAGGCTTATTGAGCTGCGAGAGAATATCTCGGATGAATTCATCGAACGAGTGGCTGGTCGATTGAATAATGAACTCTCGCACATGGATATTAATGATGTTGCCAATTTCCAGGGGATTTCTCCGTCGGCCGATTCAGAAGCCTTCCTCGATTTTCAGAAGATGGTCTTGGGACATTGTCGAGATGCTGTGCACCGAATGTGCGAAAACAGAGTTTTTCTCGAAGGCGCAACATTCATTTTGCGACAGCGGGAATTCCAAGATGTCTTGCGACTAGAGCAGTTGCTCTCAATACTCGAACAGAATGTACTTCTTCACGACGTAATTAGTCGGGCAATATCCGTAAAAGAAGTGTCGATTGTTATTGGCGCCGAGAGTGCACTGGAAGCGATGTCGGATTGCAGCCTGGTGACCTCACGATATAACATCGGCGAAAAGCAGGGCGGCTATATCGGTGTACTTGGGCCGACCAGAATGAATTATGATGAGGCCGTGCCTGCCGTGAGCCAGATGGCCAGGAGCCTCTCCGCACTCCTCACTCGCGCCAGCCTCACCTGATACTAACCCAATTTCCCGGACTTACAGCAAGGAGATGTATTCGTAATGAGACGCAGGAAACACCACGAAGAAGGTGCTTCACCAGAACTTAATGAGTCGGAGATATCCGTTGAGGAAACTCCGGAGTTCATTGTCGATGAAGAAGTCGATCCGCTTGAAGCCGCTTTAGCTCGAATCGCAGGTCTCGAATTGGCCTTGGCGGAGAGGAACGACGAATATCTTCGAGCCGTCGCTGAACAACGAAATATCCGCCGACGTGTAGATGATCAGCGATTGGAGCAGGTCCAGTTTGCAAATCGTGAATTCGCGCTGGCTCTTCTCCCTACAGTCGACGACTTTGAACGCGCATTGGCTGCTGCAGAGAAACACCAGAGCTTTGAATCCCTTGTGGAAGGCGTTGATATGACGCTACGCAAGCTTCAGGCTGGATTGCAAAGGGCGGGTGTAGTGCCCATTGAAGCAGAAGGCAAACCGTTTGACCCGAACTTCCACGACGCTGTCATGATGGAAGCAAGCGAAGACTATCCCGACAATACTGTTATTGCTGAGCTTCAGCGGGGATATACGATGAACGGGAAAGTCCTGCGCCCGGCCATGGTTAAAGTAGCCCAGAATTAATGAGCGATGAACCTCGATTTGGCACGGACGGCGTTCGTGGCGTTGCAAATAAAGAACTGACATCGTTTCTCGCGTTGAGATTGGGAATGGCGGCGGCATCCGTATTGGGTCGACATTCTGTTCATAACAAAGTTGTAGTCGGACGAGATACCCGTCTTTCGGGCGAGATGCTCGAGAGCGCGATTGTATCTGGCCTTTCTGCAATGGGCGCTGACGTTCAGCTTGCAGGTGTCATCCCCACGCCTGGCGTCGCACGATCTATTCTAAAAGTGGGTGCGTCCGCCGGAGCCGTGATCTCAGCCTCGCATAATCCATTTGAAGACAACGGCATAAAGTTTTTCGGCGCCGATGCTCATAAACTCTCTGATGAAGTAGAAGAGGAGATCGAGTTAGCACTGGAAAATTGGTCGGATCTTCCGTTCGCAACCCCTGAAAAAATTGGCCGGATCAAATGGAACAACGAACTCAGCCATAGCTATTCTTCGGATGTCTTGAAGTGCGGACCGGACCTCACCGGGCTCAAGATCGTCCTCGATTGCGCGAATGGTGCCGCATCTGCCTTTGCTCACGCAATATTCTCTCAGCTCGGCGCCACTGTACTTACCATCCATAACTCCCCGGACGGCGTCAATATCAATCTCAATTGTGGATCGACCCGAACCAGTGACGTGCGTAATAAGGTTGTCGCAACGGGAGCCGATGTGGGGCTTGCGTTCG
>JBDUAM010000474.1:0-4615 GCA_040004655.1 Chthonomonadales bacterium
AGTGGCATCACCCGCAAAATTCTCTGTATCTATAATGACGACGGCGGATATTAAGATGTTCCCGGGTAAGTTGATCAGATTTTGAGGCGCACAAAATGTCGACTTCCGGACTGCAAAACCTGGTCTGCGAGTTCCTCCAAACTGATCTCCAGCTTTGAGTCGGCGACTTTGTTTCCAGATAGCTTTACGCCTCCCTGTTCTACTTTGCGACGTGCGTCTCCCGTGCCGGTAGCGAGACCGGATTCGGCCAGCAGTCGGCAAATCCAGACTTTGCCATCCTTTGCAATATCAGCCGAGATGTGAAATTCTGCAATCTCATCCGGAATTTCTTTGCGCGAGAATACCTTCTCAAAGTTGGCTTCGGCATCTGCGGCAGCCTGAGCTGAGTGGTAGATCGTGACGATCTCGCGGGCGAGCTGTTGCTTGGCTACTTTAGGGTGCAAATCACCGGCCGTAATCTGCGCGGCAAGGGCGTTGATCTCATCAAGAGAAACATCGGTGCAGAGATCAAAGTAGGTCGGCATCAACTCATCTGAGATGGAGAGGAGTTTGCCGTACATGGTCTCGGGCGACTCGGCAATACCTACGTAATTGCCAAGTGATTTAGACATCTTTTTGACGCCGTCGAGGCCGACAAGCAGGGGCATGAAAAGGGCGATCTGGGGTTCTTGACCAAGTTCTTTTTGCAATTGTCGACCGGCAAGAATATTGAACATCTGATCTTGCCCGCCCATTTCAATGTCGGCTTCAATGGCAAAGGAATCGTAGGCCTGCGCTAGCGGGTAAAGCAACTCGTGTAGGCTGATGGGCTGGTTGGATTTGAATCGCTTGTCGAAGTCTTCGCGCTCAAGCACCTGGGCGACCGTCATCTTGGACGCGAGTCGAACGAGGTCCGCGAACGAGAGAGCGCCAAGCCGCTCACTGTTGAACCTAATGGTAGTTTTGTCTCGATCCAGAATGCGGGAAAGTTGGTCGACGTAGGTTTCCGCGTTCTGCCGAATCTCTTCGTTGCTGAGCATGGGGCGAGTTGCGGATCGACCGGAAGGGTCGCCGATGAGCGCCGTGTAGTCGCCGATGATGATGATGACCTGATGCCCAAGGTCCTGAAATTGTCGCAGCTTGCGCAGAACGACGGCGAATCCAAGGTGGATGTCCGGGGCGGTCGGGTCAAGGCCAAGCTTCACTTTTAGGGGTTTGCCGGTCTTTGCACTCGAAGCGAGCTTTTCTAATAATCCGTTGTCCGGAGTCACGCCTGCTGTGCCGCGTTTGAGCAGATTTACAGTGGATGTTAGGTCCAAGAAATTGTCCTTTAGTAGTTTCTTAAGGAATTGTGAGTGGGATTAAGTATAGTCTTAGAGAGGAAGAGAGTCAAATTAGGGCAAGGAGGCCTCGTTGTGATGAGACATCCGGTTGCTTTTAAACACCAGACCCAAAACTAACAAATGGAAGAGCTGATTCCAACACGATAATTCGGCTCGACGTTTGGCTCTTGACAGGTTGCTACCATAATTAGATGGAATTTATTCTGAATTTATCCTGAGTACCCCCCCACAGCAGGGAACATAAATTTGCAAAATGTGTCATATGTTACGTTGTGATTGTCATTATTACAGGAGGAGTAAGTCTATGAAAGTACGAAATATCCGACCTTTGTCATTGTTAACAGTTCCTGCAGGTATTGCCGTTGTGCTCCTAACAGGGTGCACGGTTGCCGATAAGCCTGCGGATGTAACCGTCGTAAACCCTCAAGGTAAGTCAACTGATACAACAGTAGTCGTGCCTACTTCTACACCAGGTGCCCCCGGCGCTCCCGGACCAGCTGGTCCTGCTGGCGCTCCAGGAGCCCCAGGTGCACCCGGCGCTCCAGGAGCACCCGGTGGAACAGGTGCATCCGGTTCGTCTGGAGGAAAGTAAGTCGTCTCCCTTGCCACGTGCAAGGGAGACATACCCTTACAAAAATACATACTATACATTTCGATACTCACATTTGGAACAATACTATCAACCGTTCTGTACGTCATATGGATGCCCGATTGCAAGGCTCATTGTCAATGCCGATTACCTGAGAAAAACTAATTGAACTTCTTAATGAATATCTGTCTCGAGAGTATCACGCCACCATCGCATACATCCATTATTCGCAGGTCCAATGGGCAATTTAGCTAGATCAAAAGCACAACAGTAAATGAAACTTGCCCAAATAACACCATTATTAAAAGAGGCCGGTCGAGATTGGATGGAAGATAAGGCTCCCCGCCTGGCGGCTGCGTTTTCATACTACACTCTCTTTTCGCTTGCTCCGTTATTGATCATCATAGTGGCTATTGCCGGCATATTCTTTGGGCCGGAAGCGGCCACGGGCCAATTGGCGGGGCAGATTGAAAATGCAGTGGGCCCAGAGACCGCGAAGGTAATACAGTCATTGGTTGTAAGTGCAAGCAAACCGTCGGCTGGGATCATGGCGACGATTATCGGCACGGTGACTTTGATATTTGGTGCAATGGCCGTTTTTGGGCAGCTCCAAGATGGTCTGAACACCATATGGGGTGTAGTACCCCGCCCGGGACGAGGGTTCTGGGAGATGATTCGGGAGCGTCTGCTGACTTTTGCTCTGGTGCTGGGTGCAGGACTTCTTTTGCTAGGTTTAGTGTTAGTAAATGTCGTCTTAACGAGTTGGAGCCATGCTGTTGGATCGGATATGCCGGGAATGTGGATACTCACTCATATCTTCAACCTGGTTTTATCCTTTGGCGTGATAACCCTGCTTTTTGCGATGATCTATCGAATTCTTCCGGATGTCGAGATTTTGTGGTCAGATGTTTGGGGTGGAGCGATTCTTGCTTCTTTACTATTTGCGCTTGGGAAATGGTTTATAAGTTTGTACTTGTCGGTGAGCAGTACCGGTAGTGCGTACGGAGCTTCTGGTTCTCTAGTCGTACTTCTGTTGTGGATTTACTATTCCGCTCAAATTCTCTTTTTTGGTGCCGAATTCACTAAGGTGTACGCTAAGAAAATGAGAAAAAATCTGAAACCGGCCGACAATGCAGACTTCGTGACGAACGAGATGCGGGTCGAAGAGGGACTCGCGCCAAAGTAGTGCGCCTCTATACTATTCCATTACCGCGTGAGGTATTGAGGTTGTCACTTAGTTGAATTCGATCCGACGGTGATCATACCGTGCTCCTCAGGACAACTCTCCGGCTATTTTGTCCGCCAACCGATCATAAAAGATAAAGTCTCGTGCGCCGATGCTATCCATTCGTCGACCTCCGAATTGCGTCTTAAACCGCGAGATACCTGCGTAGAGATGGTCCGTTTGTCCGAAGGGGTCATAGCCGAAGAAGTCGTATTCGGTACAGCCACGCCTCCTGGACTCGAGGACTGCGCTCCACTGGAGCAGGTAATTCGGCATGACCTGCCTGTTCTGGTTTGAGGACCCGCCATAAAGGTAGGTCGAGCGCATTCCGCAATATGTCACGAGAATGGCCGCTAGCGTTTCACCCTGCCACTCCGCGATAAACAGCTCACCCAAGTTCTTTGGGAAATACACCGAACTGAGATTCAGGAAAAAGCCGTATGGCTCGGCAAAAAAGCCGTTGCGACCTGCCGTCTCTTTGAAGAGCGCGTAGAATGTCTGAAGGTCGTTGATGTTACGAGATTGCCGAACGGTGACGCCATGCTTGTCTGCTAGTTTGAGGTTGTATCGACCTTTGGGCTTCATCTGCGCTAGGATGGATTCGGGCGTTCCAGCAATATCGAGAACGAGAGTGTGGACCGGCGTGAGATCGATTGGCGCACGCTTCCAATTGCGAAGTATGGAGGGCGCGGGTGGCGTTAGATGGGGTTCAATCCGCAGGCCGAGTCCACCATTTGTCTCGGCGATTTCGTGGGCTTTTGTTTGGAGGAGCCGAAGGCAGGCACGGCTCGTCTCGGTATCTTGCCATGGGAGTAGGGGACCCTCCGGGCAGATAAGAAATCCCTCTCGACCGGTGTAGGGGTAATCGTAGAGGTTCGCTCCGCCGATCAACTCCTCGTCATTGAAGAAGCCGAATCGGTGAGTCTCGTAGCCTTCAAGCCGCTTGAACTCTGCCCATGCTGAACTCTGCATCAGACCGCATTCAGGGGATGCACCGACCAATTCATCCCACTTCGCGTCCCAATCAGAGCCAAGATCGCGAAGTGTGAGGTTTGTGATCGCCGATGTCACTTGACGCCGAAGAGGGGAAGGACGCGCGTGATCCGCTCGATATCAGCCGTGTTGGTCAACTGGTCTTTCTGGAGGTCCATAAGCTCGGCGGCGTTATCTTGAATGTCTTTTTCGGTGAGGCTGATGGCGTTGCCAACCGGGATGGAACTTGTACCGTAGTCCACTTCATAAGTGCTGTCGTAGCTGTTTGCGCTCTGGATGCTCTGGTAGGTGGCGAGGTCCGTCTGCAATTGCTGTTTGTCCTTCTGGTTGACGTCAAAATCATTCTTGGATGAGGCCTGATCTGCGATCAGCTCCTTCTGGAGTTTAACCAGAACGCCCTTGATTGTTGCAAGAAGCTCGGGCGGACATGGAGATGGTTTCTTAGTTCCGGGAGCGGTAAGGGTTTTGCCGTCTGTCTCCATCCAC
>JBDUAM010000140.1:0-15641 GCA_040004655.1 Chthonomonadales bacterium
ATTAGCTCAGGTGACGGACTTGCGGTTGGATTGCTGGTAGCAGTTCTCCTGGGTCGACCTCGATTGGGATTGCTGATTACGCCGCTAGCAATAATGCACGGCAACACGCAATCCGCTTTTGGGCTACAGAGGCAGTTCAGAATTTCGAAGACTATATGTTCATCAGCCGAAGTGAAGTATTTCGTATTACGACGAAATGGCAAGGTCGGAACATTTCTAATTGAAACGCACTCGCATAACACGTTCGCTTTCACGTTTTGCACCGATGAGCAATCTTTCAAAAGTATTGAATCCGGGTTAGAAAAATTGTTGCCGATGCGTATGAGTTGAGTCTGTTCGAGTGGGTTCAATATGTAGTGCTACAACTTGCGCCAACAGCTCGTCTGGTCGAACCACCCCTAAATCGATTATACTAATCACACAATGACCTCGACCCTTGATCAAATCACCCTGCTTCTCATGCTCTCTGTGCTCATCGCGATGGTGGCGCGGCGACTGAAACTGCCCTACACCGTCGGGTTGATGGCGGCGGGTATCGGGTTGACGGCGCTCGGGTTGAACCCGGAAGTCCGCCTCACGCGGGAACTGCTCTTCTCGGTCTTTCTCCCCCCACTTATCTTCGAATCGGCGTACCACATCAAGTGGAGTGAGCTGGCTGCCAGGCTGACGCCCGTCCTCACGATGGCGACCGTTGGCGTCGGGATTGCGGCATCTCTGGTGGCGGTCGGAATGCACTATCTGGTGGGATGGGGATGGGGAGCCTCGTGGTTATTCGCGGTTCTCATTGCCGCAACCGACCCGGTTTCGGTGATAGCAACCTTCAAGGATGCACGTGTCACCGGTGAACCTCGCCTGATGGTAGAGGCAGAGAGCCTGTTCAATGACGCGACCGCCGCAGTCGCATACGCCATCGTGATCGCCGCGGTGTCAGGGAAATCTGTCTCCATCGGCGCCAACCTGATGAGCTTCGGAGTATCCGTCGGTGGCGGACTGGCCATCGGCGGGTTAGTAGGCGCACTCACCCTTTTCCTGGCGGGTCGGCAGGATGAAAAGCTGCTGGACATCACCCTCACCATGGTTGCCGCATATGCGTCCTTCTGGATCGCGGAACGATTTCACGTCTCTGGCGTGCTGGCAACCTTAACCGCCGGGTTGATGGTTGGAAACCTGGGTGAGTTAGGGCATTTGAGCGACAGCAGCCGAGAGGCCGTAGTCTCTTTCTGGGAGGTTGCGACCTTTATGGTCAACTCCCTCGTGTTTCTATTAATCGGGTTTAGCGTGCTGCATCAAAGGCTTCCAGGAATCGCGCAGGCGATTGGTGTGGCAATTCTGCTGGTATTGATCGGTCGAGCTGCTGCCGTTTACGGGTGCTGTGCTGTATTTCGGACGCCGAAATCTAAAGTCAGCTTTCCGTTACAGCATGTACTCTTCTGGGGTGGCCTACGAGGTGCACTCGGGCTGGCGCTGGCGCTGGGTATTCCAAACCAATTACCCTATGCGACCACCGTACGGGCTGTAACGTTTTTCGTGGTCGCGTTCTCCATCATCGTGCAGGGGTTGACCATGACTCCATTGTTGAAAAAACTCGGGTTTGTTGCAGAACCTGAGAAGGCAGCACACGGTTAGTCGCTGCCCAGTAAATCCTCTTCATTCGCGGAAGGCAGAGTTACCGTCACCGTAGTCCCCTTGTCGACTTCACTCTCAATCGCTAGCGTTCCGCCATGCGCCGCCGCGATTCCCTTGCAGATGGCCAGTCCCAGTCCCGATCCGCCACCCTTGCGATTGCGAGAGGATTCGGCGCGATAGAACCGCTCGCCGAGGTGCGAGACGTGCTGCGCCGCGATTCCACTACCGGTGTCTTGAACTTTTATCGTGATGGCTTCGTAAGCCCGAATGGCGGAGACGGTGACCGAACCCGTGGTGGGAGTATACCGGAGCGCATTCTGGACGAGGTTGACCAACAGCCGAACCAGATCATCGTAGATGCCGGAGACGAACATCATTTCGCGCGGGAGTTTGACCTCGATCTTTGCGCCATCCCGCGTGTCGCACCGCTCAATGGCCTCCTTGACAATCTCGTGGACATCGACCGGAGACTTCTCGCGCGCTACAAGTTCCGTATCAGATCGGGCGAGGGTCAGCAGGTCCGTGACCAGAACGGACATATTGTCCGCCGCTTGATCAATCTGCTCGACCGTGGTTTTGTACTGATCGGTGGTCGGGTTGCCGGAAAGCGCGAGGCTCGCGTTGGCCTTGATGATGGTCAGCGGCGTACGAAGCTCGTGCGAGGCATCCGCGGTAAATCGTTTCTGTTTCTCCACCGATTCCCGTAGCTGCTCCACCAGCTTGTGCTCCTCATTGAATGAGTGTTCCAGTCGACCAAGCATCTGATTGAAGGTCTCCCCAAGCTGCGAGAACTCATCCTGCCCCTCGGTGTGCAGCCTGCGCGCAAGGTCTTCCGAGCCTATAGACTCGGCCTCGAGGGTAATCAAGCTAATAGGTCGAAGTACGCGGCGGGTCAGCACATTCGCGACCAGTCCGGCGGCCAGCAACGCGGCAGGAAGCAACAGCAGAAGCGCGCGCCGAATGCCCACCAGCGCAACCTCGACCTCCGCCATCGGGTAGCCAAGCTGCACCACGCCTTGCGGAACGGAGTGGTCTGGGAACGGGCGGGAGATCAGGCGAATATTCTCGCCATTGAATACGATGCCCTCAATCACCGTCTCGCCGGCAAGGGATCGCTTGATAACGGAAGCGTCATACGGGACCTGCGGATTCTGGACGTTGACCGACTTGCCCTCTGGTCCAAAAACGCGCGGCGGGAACTCTGCGCCAAATCGATCCGGGGGTCCATTGCGACCGGGCTGCCCGTTTTGAGGTCCATCCGGGCCACCACCACGTCTGCCGAAACCGTTATCTGGTCCGCCATTGGGGTTGGGCCCGTTGGGTCCACCGTTCTGATCTGGTCCGCCGCCACGACCACCGTCGGGGCCACCGTTCGGTCCATTGGGACCACCATTGGGACCGTTCGGGCCGAATCCATTTGGGGGTCCGCCAAACCGATTCGTTCGGCGAGTCAACTCTTTGTCGATGCCGCTGACAAGCGTGGCGCGTGCTGCGTAGTCGACAATTCCGCCGACCACGAGAAATATCCCGGCGAGGGTGAGTGCGTTCCAGAAGACGAGCTGTGCGCGAACCGATTTGAGGGGGAGCAACGCCATCAGAGGTCCCCGCGGTCGGGTCGACGAATGGCGTAACCTGCCCCGCGAATCGTCTGAATCAGCTTCTGCGCGTGGTCGGCATCGATCTTTTTGCGAAGCATGCCGATGTAGACATCCACCGTGTTGGAGAAGGAATCCTCGTCCATCCAGACGCGCTCGAGTATGGTCTCTCGAGAGAGGACCTGCCCCTCGTGCGACGCAAGGGCTTCCAGCAGTTCATATTCGCGGTGGGTCAGGTGAATCTCCACGCCGGCGCGGGTGACCCGGCGTTCGGCGGTGTCAATCTGAAGATCACCAACGCGAAAGTTTCGGCTGCGATGCACCCGGTCTCGACGCACCAGCGCACGCACCCGAGCAAGCAACTCCGTAAATTCAAATGGTTTGGGGAGGTAATCGTCCGCGCCGAGTTCGAGGCCTTTCACGCGATCTTCCACCGCTCCGCGCGCCGTCAGCATGAGAATCGGGGTGCGAATGGAGCGATCTCGCAGCTCCTCACAAATCTGCCAACCATCCATCCCGGGCAGCATCAGGTCCATGACAATGGCGGCGTAACTCTCCGTGAGCGCCTTCTCCAGACCCGCCTTGCCGTCCATCGCCACATCCACGACATATTGCGCCTGCTGCAGACCAAGCCGCACCACGTTGACAATTCCTGGTTCATCTTCAATTAGGAGAATACGCATATCAGGCCGCCCAATGGAGTGTACATTCTGCGTGAATTATTGTGGAGAAGTATGAAAACTGGATGAAAATGAGCGTGAATTTGGGTCGGAAGGTCGCACTAAACGGGCTGAGTTTCTGGCTCTTCATCCCGGACAGCCTGACGCTTGCCGCGCTCCAGCAGCACCAGCAGGCTCTGCATATCGGCGGGAGTCACACCGGGAATTCGGCTGGCCTGGCCGATGTTTGCGGGTCGAATGCGGCCGAGCTTCTCGCGTCCCTCCATGCTGATGGCATTCATAGACTTGTACTCCAGGTCCGCGGGAATGGCGTAGGTCTCCATCTTGCGATAGTCCACGATCTGACTCTGCTGTCGACTGATGTAGCCCTCGTACTTCGTCTGAATCTCCACCTGTTCCGAGACAAATCGATCCACGGGATTCGGCGCCGGGAAGTGCGACTGTATGAAACTGTAGTCGAGTTGCGGTCGACGCAGAAGCTCTTGCAGGCTCACCTGAGTGCCCACACGCGCGGTTCCCCAATCGCGAAGATTATCGTTGTCGCGGGAGGTGACATATGTCGTTTGTAGTCGATGCAGTTCGGCCTCAATAGCGGCACGCTTGGCAGTCAGCCGATTCCAGCGCTCATCCGAAACCAGTCCCACGGATCGACCGATGGGTGTCAGTCGAAGGTCGGCATTGTCATGGCGCAGCACGAGTCGATACTCCGCCCGCGAGGTGAGCATCCGGTATGGATCGTCCACGCCCTTGGTCACTAGGTCGTCAATCAGAACGCCGATGTAGCTGCCCTGTCGCTCCAGAATGATGGGTTCGCGCCCCAGCGCCGTCAGGGCGGCATTGATCCCGGCGACAATCCCCTGCGCGCCCGCCTCCTCGTAGCCCGAGGTCCCGTTAATCTGCCCGGCGAGGTATAGCCCGGCCGCCAGCTTGCTCTCCAGGGTCGCGTTGAGCTGATCGGGGTAGGCCATGTCATATTCCACCGCGTATCCGGGTCGCAGCATGCGCACGTTCTTCAGGCCGGGCAGCGAGCAGAGAAACTCCTGCTGAACATTCGCGGGCAGGCTGGTGCTCATCCCCTGGACGTAGATCCAGTCGCTGTCCCACTCCTCCTGTTCCAGAAAAACCGGGTGCGATTCCTTCTCGGCGAATCGCACAACCTTGTCCTCAATGCTCGGGCAATAGCGCGGACCGATCCCCTCGATTCGACCGGAATACATGGCCGAAAGATGCAGATTCTGGCGGATGATGTCGTGCGTGGCAACGGTGGTGTGCGTCTGCCAGCAGGGCAAGAGAGGTCGCGGGGGATTAAGTCGATCGTTCAGGAAACTGAATGGAGGACAATCCTCCGACTCCTGCACGCCGACCTCAGCCATGTCAATGGTCTGCTTATCGATGCGAGGCGTTGTACCGGTCTTGAATCGGCCCATCTTAACTCCCAGATTGCGCAGCGAGAGCGAGAGACCCTGCGCCACGCCTTCGCCCAGTCGACCGCCGACGGTCTGCTCGGCGCCGCAGTGCATGAGTCCATTCAAAAAGGTTCCGGTGGTGATCACGACGCTGCGGGCGGATATCACGCGTCCGTCGTCCGTTCGGACACCCGTTACCCGGGGTTCGGCGGAGACAATCAGCTCCTCCACCTTGATCTGGAGCAGGGTGATATTCGGTTCGGCCTCCACGGCGGCGCGCATGGCCTTTGGGTAGAGCGACTTATCGGCGTGCGCTCGAAGGGTCTGCACCGCGGGTCCCTTGCCTGTGCCCACCCATCGGATGTGCGTGAGGGTCTCGTCGGTCACAAGGCCCATCTGCCCGCCCAGCGCATCGATCTCCCGCGCGAGGTGTCCCTTGGCGGGTCCGCCGATGCTGCAGTTGCAGGGCATGTGCCCGATGCGGTCAAAGTTGAGGGTCGCCAGGGCCACGCGACAGCCCATGCGAGCGGCGGCCAACGCCGCCTCGCAGCCAGCATGTCCGCCACCAACTACCAGCACGTCAAAATTAAGTTCGGTCGAGTTTGTCATTATGTGACTATTGTACCAGCAGGGGGAAATCGTGTACCTTCGTTGGGTGCGGACCCACGTGTCCGCCCGGTTATCCACAACGTTCATGGAACCTGAAATCTTACGTCGCCGACGTTGTCTTCATCGTTGATTACAACCCGGTGGTGGACAGGGACGGACACACGGGTCCGCCCCAACGACTGTCCCGCTGTGACAACGGACCTCATAATCCAAATCTCAAATTCTCTCATTCTTGCCTTTCTCCCAATCTTGCCTTTCCCTATTCGCCCTCTCAAAAACACAACGCGTGGTACCATAAATCTATGCCGCATACACACTCTGCTCTCCACGAAAAACTCACCTCCCTACCCACAAAGCCAGGGTGCTACCTGTACAAGGACACCGTTGGCCAGATCATTTACGTGGGCAAGGCCATCAACCTGCGCAGTCGCGTTCGGTCCTATTTTCAGAAGGGGGCGAATCATGGTGCAAAGGTTCGTCGGCTTGTGCAGAACATTGTCGACCTCGAGTACATCGTGGTCGAATCTGAGCTGGAAGCGCTCGTGCTCGAGTGCAACCTTATTAAGAAGTACCAGCCCCACTTCAACGTGCGACTGCGCGACGACAAGCAGTATCCCTACCTCTGCGTCACCACCGCCGACCCCTTCCCGCGCCTGCTCGTGACCCGTCGCGTTCGGCAGGATGGCAACCGATACTTCGGGCCATACACTTCGTCGCGGGCCGTCTATTCGACCATGGAGCTGATGAAGCGCATCTTCCCCATCGTCTCCTGCGGCAAGAAATTCTCCGGCGAGCCCGTGCAGAAACCGTGCCTCTACTACCACATGGGCCAATGCCTCGCGCCCTGCGCCGGGCTTGCCGAGAAGGATCGGTATGACCAGGCGGTGAAGGATGTGATCTCGTTTCTGGAGGGTCGGCAGGAGAAGATCGTCAAGGACCTGCGCAAGCGGATGGAATCGGCGGCAGAGCAGCTCCAGTTCGAGCGTGCGGCCAAGTATCGGGATCAGTACCTCGCGGTGGAAGAGGTGATGGCTCGCCAGAAGGTGATCAGCACCCGCATGATCGATCAGGACGTGATCGCCATGGTCGCGGAAGAGGGCGGATCAGTGGTCCAGATGTTCTACATTCGCGGCGGCAAACTGGTCGGGCAGAACAACTTCTTGCTGGAAGGCTCCGGCGACGAAACGCAGAACGAGTCGGTTCAGGAATTCGTGAAACAGTACTACCAGAACGCGCCCTACGTGCCCCAAGAGATCCTGTTGCCGTGCGACATTGACGAGACCGCCATTGTCCAACAGTGGTTGAGGCAGAAGGGCGGCCGCAAGGTCGAGATAACCGTTCCAGTGCGAGGTGACAAGCGTCGACTCGTCGAGATGGCCACCGAGAACGCATCGTTCGCCATGGAGCGAATCCGGGCGGAGATGCGCTCCAAACTCGGCAATCGGGAGCGTGCGCTTCAGGAACTGGCGGATGCCATCGGGCTTGAGGCTCCACCAGCGCGAATTGAGTGTTACGACATCTCCAACTTCCAGGGCGACTACTTTGTCGGCGCCATGGTCGTCTGCGAAAACGGCGAGATGAACAAGAGCGAGTACCGTCGGTTCAAGATCAAGTTCCATGAGAATAAACCGGATGACTTCGCGATGATCCGAGAGGTGCTGACGCGCCGACTGAATGAAGAGAAAGCTGGCAACGTGAAGTTCAATCGCAAGCCAGACCTCATCATTGTCGACGGCGGCAAAGGACAGGTCTCCGCGGCAGAAGCGGCCATGCAGGAGACAGGAGTTTTCCACCCGTTATGCGGACTCGCCAAGCGCTTCGAGTTGCTCATTTTGCCGCACGAACCCGACCCGGTCGCACTACCGCGATCATCGCAATCACTTTTTCTCGTGCAGCGCATCCGCGATGAGGCCCACCGATTCGCAAACGCCTACCGCATGAACCTGCAGAGTAAACGCCAGACCTACTCCATGCTCGACACGATTCAAGGGATCGGTCCGACCCGTCGGCGCGCACTGCTGAAACAATTCGGAAGTGTGGACAGCATGGCGACTCTCACGGTCGACGAACTCGCATCCGCACCCGGGATGAATCGTCTCGCTGCGGAGGCGGTCTATCGATACTTCCAGGTCGCCAATGACGACACGGAAGCTTAATGCTCGCTCATTTTCCATTAATAAATCTGACCTGCGGGTACCATAATTCCAGATGGGCCACGATTAACGTGGTCTGCAATATTGAAAATATGAGTTGCGACAACTCACCGGAGGATTTTCTTACATGCCACGACCCGATGGACGCGCCAATGACGCCCTGCGCCCCGTTAAATTGACCCGCGGATTCATGCCGAACGCCGAGGGATCTTGCCTCATTGAATTTGGAAACACCAAGGTCATCTGCACCGCCACGGTGGAAGATCGCGTGCCGCCCTTCTTGAAGGGGCAGGGACAGGGATGGGTCACTGCCGAATACTCCATGCTCCCCCGATCTGGCAAGGACCGAAATCAGCGAGAGACCCGCGGACCTGCAGGCCGTTCTACCGAGATCCAGCGACTCATCGGACGAAGTTTTCGCAGCGTCATCGACCTCAACGCTATGGGCGAACGAACCGTATTGATCGACTGCGACGTACTGCAAGCCGACGGCGGAACCCGCACCGCAGCGATCACGGGCAGCTACGTTGCTCTGGTAGATGCCTACAAGTGGATGATCAAGCGCGGCACGCTGAAGAAGCTGCCCATCACTGAACAGGTCGCCGCCATCAGCGTCGGCGCAGTCGCGATGGAAGAGGTGCTCGACCTCTGCTACGAAGAAGATCATCGCGCTGCGGTCGACATGAACGTGGTAATGACCAACGGCGGACGATATATCGAAGTCCAGGGCACCGCCGAAGGCGCACCGTTTGATCGACAACGACTCAACCGCCTGCTGGACCTCGCATGGATCGGTTGCCAGAAGCTGCACATCTTGCAGAAAGAGGCATTGGAGTCGGAGATTTAACGCCTACCAATCTGTGGGCGCGCGCGCTGCAGCGCCCCTTTTTTGGTTGAACTCATTTTTACAACGGATGACGTAAACCGTACATCACAAGTTGCCCGTTGAATCTCCGGCTCAGGAGGAATTATCATAAAATGATATGAACAAGCTAATATAATCAATTCACGATCATTTTTGGTATTGTCGCTGGAGGAACCAAATGCTACTTTCGCGCAAACAGGCAACCCTGTTTATTATTGCTTTATTTCTGATTTCACTTATCGGTTGCGGCAGTCTCACTGGGCCGAGTAATAAGAATGGTTTGAGTGATGCCCAGCGGACGGCTGCATTTGATTCCATCAACAACTTCATGTCCAACCTGCCTCGTGTCGACAGCACGACCGATAGTCAGAAAATTGCAGCCTTCTTGGCTAAAATGCCGGTCTTCGAAGCCACTGGCATCTCCACGGATGGCTGCGCCTGGGGACGATTTACGGATGGACGTCTGTTTATTGCCGTCGCCAATCGACCTGGTCCAACCTCCCGTGCGGTACACACACAGATTCCTCGATCAACTCGCGCAGCAGGAACTGGTCTACCCGCAGATACGGTCATGCACATCTACGATACCATGGGTACCGTCTTCACCCATGCCGCCCCAACATTCGCGCCAACCCTGTCCGCACACGGATATCAACTCTACAATGGAAGTATTCAAAAGGGCACCATTAATGACCTTCAACAGGTAAATGGTGATGGCGTTTTCTACATGGATGCTCATGGCGGCACCGGCGTTGCCCGATGGACCCCGAAGCTTTTCAGCATATGGAGCGGTACCAAGCAATCCTTCGCGGGCGACAATGCGTTTGCCGTGGACCTCAACTTATCCCTGTTGGTCTATATGTCAGCAACGACCGATACCGTCCCTAACGACCCAACACATGTTTACGTAGAGACCCACTATGCCATCACAAGCCGTTTTGTTGACAAGTATATGAAATTTGGACCAAACAGCCTGGTCTTCATAAATGCCTGCTCCAGTGATACAAGTTCATTCAAGAACGCCTGTACGCGGAACGGGGCAGGGGTTTATATGGGGTGGACAAAGCCCGTTGGTGACGGTCCTTCCTACGATGCCGCCATGTTTCTTTTCGATAGAATGCTCGGTTACAATGCTGTAGCGCCACCAGATAGTCCAACCAAACCGCCGTTCGATTGGTCTGAGTTACAGGCTGCAATGGCAACAACCGTTAATCCTAATACGGGAATTACTTTCGACACTTCAGGAGGAAACTTCCCATCTAAGTTGATATTCACGGCTGGACCAGGGGACCTTGGGGTACTTGTCCCATCCATCCACGACATAACTGTAGATGTGACCAAAAGTGAAGCTACCCTAACAGGTAAATTCGGTGCAAAACAGGGTCAAGTAATGGCCAATGCTTCTCAATTCATTCAGGGCACTGCGCTTCAGGTCAAGACCTGGTCGGCTACACAAATTGTGGTGGGAATCACCGACGAGACCATTACGGTAACTGCGAAAGCGGATGGTCGACCCGGGAATACCGTCAATATCAATCAGGTGAAGATCGACCCCGTTGATACGAAAGTCGATCCCGGTAAATCGGTGACATTCACTGCCACAATAACGGGCAAAGGTAGTTTCACGTACGACTGGGATACGAGCGGTGGGTCGGGCCACCTTGAGGATTCGCATGGGCATTCAGGAGATAAATTCACTTCCACGGATGCCACAGTCACTTATGTTTGCGATGCAAATGCCGAGCCCAACAGTGTGGATGAAGTCAATGTTAAAGGCAATCTAATCAATGGCAACACAAAGACGCCGCTAAACTCTGCAGGAGCCCACGTAAAAGTGGGAGGTGGAAAGTACATTCTGAGTGGCCCCAATGGCACGGGGATTGGTGTTGATGATAATCTGGGCATCTGGCTTAATAACGTGCTTGTCTTTTACGATCCGAGAGGATCATATTCCGGCTACCGTGGACCATTTACACTCGATGCTAAACCCGGCGACATTCTGCGAATACAAGTACAAGACTGGTATGGAATTCATGCCGGCATCAGTCCGGTCTATTTGACGAAACCAGATGGCACATCAATACTCATTCAACCAGCGATAGACATGACTACTCCTCAAGGCAGTCAGGCGATTGTTCTGGACCAGACTTACACCATTCCTTAGAGTCTTCACAATTGAGACAGGTGACTTGGCGAGGATGATCTGTTGGACCATCCTTGCAGCCACCCGATTTGCTTATACCATGCGCTCCCTGGATCGTGTGTAACGCAAACATAACTATTGAGGGACCATTTTGCGACTTACAATCCCATTGTTAATGTGCACAATTCTTGCGACCAGGGTGACCTCCATCGCCGACACTCGCGCCAAGCCTCGACCACTCAAAGTCTTCATCCTCGCCGGACAGTCCAATATGGAGGGTCAGGCAGTCGTCGACCTCGACGGTAAGGATTACAACGAGGGTCGCGGTACGTTGAAAGCGCTCCTTGCGGATCCTATATCGAGACCCCGATATAGGCATCTGGTCAACCCAGATGGCTCATGGGCTACGCAAGACAATGTCTGGGTTCGGTACAAGAAAGAAGACGGAACGTTGAAGGCGGGTCCGCTCGGGTTCGGGTTTACGCCCTATGGCGACAAGCATCACTTTGGTCCCGAGCTGCAATTTGGCCATGTGATCGGGAGTTCTACAACTTATCCCGTTCTGATAATCAAGACCGCATGGGGCGGCAAGAGTCTGTATAAGGACTTTCGGCCGCCATCTTCCGGTGGCGAGACCGGTTTCTACTACAAGAAGATGCTGGATGACATTCAGGAGGCGCTCTTCTTCATCCAGCGCGACTTCCCCGAGATCAAATCCGACGGTTACCAACTGGCTGGCTTTGTCTGGTATCAGGGCTGGAACGACGGGGTCGACCCCCAGCACGCCATTCCCGAATATGAGCAGAACCTTGTGAACCTGATCCACGACATCCGCAAGGACCTGAAGTCGCCGAATTTGCCCGTGGTGGTCGGCGAATTGACGGGTCCTTGGGTAGTCGCTCCGCCTGAGTGGACCAAACTTCGGCAGGCGCAGAAGGTTGCCACTGAGCGTAATGAGTTTAAGGGCAACGTCTTGTTTGTTCCCACCCACGCATTTGTTCGATTGCCAGCGGATTCGCCAAATCCGACGCACGGACACCACGAATTCGGCAATGCCGAGACCTACTTTCTGGTCGGTGATGCCCTTGGACACGCGATGAACAAATTACTTGGATGGAAGTCTGTTAGGTAACTTGGGTCATCGGGCCAAGTTTATTGCGTGGAGACGGGTAGTTGAAACTGAGTTTGAGAGTATTAGGATTTACCCTCGTCGAACTTCTAATCACCATCGCGATCATTGCCGTGCTTGCGGCGTTGCTATTCCCAGTCTTTGCAGGGGCAAGAAAGAAGGCTCAACAGACAACGTGTGCCAGCAATGAACGGCAAATCGGACTGGCGCTTGGTATGTATGAACAGGATTTTGACCAGACCTACCCCAACTTTCGATTCTGGCCACTCGATTCTAAGCCTGGAATAACGAATGAACCTCATTCGTGGCGCAGCGCGATTTTCACTTACTTGAACAACAATCAAGTCCTTCGATGCCCGGCGAATCATGATAATGACAAAGTTTCCTATGATCCTCAATTTAACATCTCCTATGCGGCGAACGTTGCACAGAGCCCGAAGGACTTCCCTGTATTTCCGCCAGCATTGGATTCCACTGGATCAGGTGTATTTGGCAAGGATCTCTCGCCCGGGGTCAAGTCGTCATCTGTGATCAAACCGGGTGAGTGCATCGCTATTGTCGAGATCGCGCACGTGCCTGATAGCCTTTTTGTGGTTGACATTGCCACCGATTTTGACAGCAGTCCCCATCGATATTCCGATTGCCTATTTCTTGGGCACAACGGATTAGGGAACTATCTATTCGTCGACGGTCACGTTAAGGCGCTGAAGCCTACGGCAACTTATCGAGGTGACGAAGCCAATTACTGGTATCGGGACGCGAGTCCGCTGGGTGCAGAAGCGAGGAGCACTCTCAGCTTGGCCGAATCTGGCAGCAAGTGACCTTGATTACAAGGGTGAAGGTGTTGGAGTGAAGTGGGTATTCAAATCAAAGAAGTCGATTTTGATTGTTCTGGCCGCAGTTATAGTGCTGCACATCATAGGTTCGTTTGGATTTGTCACCCGCGGACCATCTGGAAGTATGATTTATCTCATGCCGATTCAATCGTGGAATTTTAGCAAGGCGCCCGGTGCTACGTACTGGTGGCAGAGGAACTATGGATTTTTCACCGTGTCGCCACCGGGAACAATTTGATCAATTAACTTGAAGGAACCGCTGCCAGTGCCAAATACCCCGATAATAAGAATTGCCCGCCCCACCGACCAGATGGACCAAGTCATCTGCTTCTACCGCGACGGACTCGGCATGGTCGAACTCGGCAGTTTTGTTGACCACGATGGCTTCGATGGTGTTATGCTCGGAACTCCGGGTGGCCCCTATCATCTTGAGTTCACGCACCATCGCGGACATGCTGCTGGTCGCGCGCCGACGCAGGACAATCTGCTTGTCTTTTACGTTCCAGATCACGAGGAGTGGCAAGCAGCAGTGGTCCGGATGATCGCGCATGGGTATGAACCTGTGCCGTCATGTAATCTTTATTGGGACGTAAACGGTAGAACGTTCGAGGATCCAGATGGGTATCGGGTGGTGTTGCAGAATGCGTCGTGGAATACCTGAATTCTATTCCATCTAGTAGTCGCAGGTAAGCGGGTATTGTAATATCGTGACCTCGATTTGAAAGGATTTTCCGATGATGCGATTCGTTTTGATCTGTGGATTCCTCGCGCTCAGCCTCTCCGTTGTTCGGGCCCAGACTCCTCTCATCCTCCCCATCGCCCCGGGTCCATTTCGGCCGACGATGGACTCCCTCAAAGAGTATGAGTGCCCGCAATGGTTCAAAGACGCCAAGTTTGGAATCTGGGCGCACTGGGGTCCGCAGGCGGTGCCGATAGATGGTGACTGGTATGCGCGAGGCATGTATGAACAGGGTAGCGGTCACAACAAATATCACCTCGCAAATTACGGTCACCCTTCTGTGTTCGGATACAAGGATATTATTCCACTCTGGAAGGCGGAGAAGTGGGACCCAGATCGGCTGATGAAGCTCTACAAGGCGGCAGGTGCAAAATATTTCGTCAGCATGGGAACGCACCACGACAACTTTTTCCTCTGGAAATCAGACCTGCATAAGTGGAATGCCGTCAACATGGGTCCGCATCGCGATGTGGTCGGCGATTGGCAGAAAGCCGCCAAACAGAACGGACTCTACTTTGGCGTCTCAGAACACCTTGGCGCGAGCTTTACGTGGTTCCAGAGCAGCCATCGATCCGACAAGACCGGCCCCAAAGCAGGCGTGCCCTATGACGGCGCCGATCCGAAATACGCCGATCTATACCACTTCCCGGCGCTGCCGGGCGATACCGGTTGGTATAGCAAAGACCCGCGCTGGCAGCAGCAGTGGTTCAACGAGATCAAAGAATTGGTCGACAATTACCACCCCGATCTTCTGTACAGCGATGGCGCTGTGCCTTTTGGAAACGAAGTGGGCCGCAGTATGATCGCGCATCTCTACAATGACAGCGCGTCTCGTCACGGCGGCGTTCCTCAGGTAATTTACAATTGCAAGCAACCGTCCGAAGGCAGGTGGGTCGAAGACCTGGAGCGTGGCATCATGCCCCGCATCGACCCGTTCCCATGGCAGACCGATACCTCCATCGGCGACTGGTTCTACAACCGCAACTGGAAATTCCGGCCCATCAAATGGGTGGTCCATACGCTGGTCGATAACGTCAGTAAGAATGGAAATCTGCTGCTCAACGTTGTCCAGCGACCGGACGGATCACTCGACCCCGAGGTGGAGACGCTTCTCGAACAGATGGCGAAATGGACAGCGGTCCACGGCGAAGCGATCTACGGTTCGCGTCCGTGGCGAATCTATGGCGAGGGCAACGTGAAGGCGAAGGGTGGTTCATTCAAGGAAGACTTCACCTACTCCAGCAGTGACATCCGGTTCACGACCCAGGGCGCATCTCTCTATGCACTGGCGCTCGGTTGGCCAGAGAATGGTGAGCTGAGAATCCGCTCGCTTGCCAGGCCAGAAGGCAGCGCCCAGAACGAGATCACCAGCATCAAACTGCTCGGCTATCCCGGCAAGATTACGTGGACCCAAACCCCGGATGCCCTGATCGTTCGGCTTCCGAAAGCCCACATTTCCGAACTTACTGTCGGACTGAAGATCAACGGGACCGATCTTCGACCCGTTCTTCTCCCCGAGCCAAAACGCTTCATTACGCCCAATGCCGCTGGAACTCTCGATCTGGTCGCGGAAGGCGCGGACATGCATGGCGACCAGATCAAAACGGAGGAGCGAGGTGGGTCGACGAACATTGGTTTCTGGGATCGCGGTTCAGAGTTTGCTTCGTGGAACGTCACCGGCCCCGCGCAGAAGTATCGCGTGACGGCCAACATCGCGACGCAGAATGGCGGATCTGAGTTTGTATTTGCCATTGGGGATCGGTCGCTTACGGGCAAATCAACGGCTACTGGCTCGTGGGATAATTACGTAATTGTTGATCTGGGAGTGATCGAGTTGACCACTACTGCCGAGCAGGTCGC
>JBDUAM010000460.1:0-4588 GCA_040004655.1 Chthonomonadales bacterium
CTGTGCGGGCGGGGACGCCCGCGCTCCGACGGCGTTGTTCTGGACAATAAGTTATAGGCAAGAGAGAGTAATCAGAGCGCGCACGTCCTGGGGCGCAACCACAACCTTACGGCACGTGTCGGGAGACTCCCTGTGCGGGCGGGGACGCCCGCGCTCCGAATTCGTGGTGGGTAATTACACATAGATTACCAGAGTCGGCCACAAAGCATTCAGGCCGCACTCGGCGGTTAAAACCGCGCCTGGGAGAGGCACGAAGTCGCCCTCCGGCGACTCTATACCGAGTCCGCGCAGACGGACTTTGTGCCGTTACGAGACGCGAATTTATTCGCCGACGGTGTTGGGCGCGACCAATGCCTTACGGCAAGAATGCCAGAAATACAGTTTTCAGTTTTCACCTTTCAGACTATAATAGTATGATCACACTAACCCGGCCCGAAGGAGCGCCTTATGCGACTTATTCACTTGCTTGTGCCCGCTGCCCTGCTTGCCATTGGCCTGCCCGCCTCGGCGCAGGGGCACGGCCTCGACATCTACTTTGTCGACACAGAGGGCGGCCAGGCGACTCTCATCGTTACGCCGGGGCACGAGTCGATTTTGATCGACTCGGGTAACCCCGGCACGCGGGATGCGGGTCGAATATTTCAGGTCGCGACGAAGGTTGCGGGGCTTAAGCAGATCGATAACGTGGTCGCCACGCACTGGCACAACGATCACTACGGAGGAATCGGCGAGCTGGCAAAGCTGATGCCCGTGAAGCGCTTCTTCGACCACGGGATTCCGGAGAAGAGTATCGATGATCCGACCAACTTCCCCACGCTCATCGCCGCGTATAAAGAGGCGTCGCATGGCGCGTCAACGGCAATCGGTCCGGGCAAGAACATTTCGCTGAAGCAGGGTAAGGGTGCGGCACCCGTTCGAATCACCACGCTGGTGGGGATGCAAAACACCATCTCCGAGCGACCGGGCGCCGTGCCGAATCCCTTTGCGGCGGAGTTTGTGGAGCACCCTAAAGATGAGAGCGACAACGCTAACAGCCTCGGATTTCTGCTGCAGTTTGGCAATTGGAGGTTTCTTGACCTCGGCGATCTCACGTGGAATATCGAGGAGAAACTCGTGGCGCCGACGGACAAGATCGGCAAGATCGACCTCTATCTCACCACGCACCACGGACTTGAGATCAGCAACAATCCCGTCCTCTTGAAGACTGTTCACCCCACGGTTGCCATTTTCAACAATGGTCCGCGCAAGGGCGGGCATCCCGACGTCACCCAAGCGCTGCGTGGACTCTCCTCGGTGAGGGCCATCTGGCAATTGCATCGCAACATGACCTGTCCGCCAGAGATGAATACGAGCAAAGATAAGATTGCCAACTGGGATGAGAGCTGCGCGGGCGAGTTCATCAAGGTGTCGGTCGCGAGTGATGGAAAGAGTTACACGGTGCAGATCGGCGACCACGGCACCGCGCAAAAGTACGCTACTAAATAGGAATAAGGGGGTCCGGGATTTGTGCTTGCTTCCGTGCCACAAATGATGGTTTGACATCGCTTTCAACACGGGACCACATTTGACCGCGGCCTAACATTTGATGTGATCGTCAGGCACATGTGGTCGAAGGCGGCTGGCCTGGGTCCGCCTGGTGGAAGGGTCCGGCTCCTGCAATACCAAACGTAGTAGATGACCGACACCGAACCTCATTTGTTGGATGCCGACTCGTTCGAAGCCGCACGCCGCGTAGAACCCCTCCGCATGAGGGTTACCAATCACATGGATGCTGGTCCAGCCGTGGCTGCGTGCGACTTGAATGCAATGTTCGATTAGCGCTCTACCGACGCCTCTGCGCCAATTATCAGGTTCCACAAACAATGCGTCGAGTTCACCGGCGGTATCCTCTCTGGGAATTAGCGCAACAAAGCCGGAGATTGAGCCAGCGACCTCGGCGACGAAAACACAACCATTCACGATTTGTTCAGCGGGTACTTCGATCGCATCTGGGTTCGCGAGGATCGCCTCACGGTCCCCCGGATTGTTGAGGGACGCGCGCAACTGCAAGGACTCAAGCAATCTCTGTTCCGAGATAAGCGCGAGTCGGACTCGGATCTCACCTGCAGGCACTTCGTCTATTGGATGTAACACGGTGATCTCCTCGGTCCTAAGGACTCGAGCTCAGGCTACGGCAGCCACGAGCCACACCGCTTCGACTCCACAACTGAGTCGATCGTTACGGCTTGACTACGTGCTGCCGCCCATCTTTGTTGGCAAGCTTTATGGAAGTACTCTTTCCCCGGGCGAGAATCTGAACAACTGTTGGATTTGACTCGCCCACCAGGCTGACTGCTGATCCATCATCTGTCGCTGCGATCTTGACGTTGGGGCCGCCCTTCGAATCAATGAGCCGCAGCAACACAGTCTCTGGATACCCCGTCGAGCCATCGGGCATCTTTCCCGTTGTTGCCGGGAATACCTTGATCATTGCTCGAACGCGCCCCTTGTCATCCACGATCTCCAACCCGCTGCCGCGAAGCATGGGGGCAGCGGTCTCAGCATGGGCCTTCTGTACCTGCCCAAAGAATTGATGCGCGAAAAGCGCGAGATTCACGATGGTGAGGGCAACGATGACACTCTGAGTCTTCATGATTTTCTCTCTCTCGGTCATAGAGTATTCAGACTAAGTTTTGAACTCTACACGCGTATCCTGTTTGGCTTAACTGGGTATTACTCCACACATTGCCGTAACACGGTTAAGATAGTACGCTAAGCAGTATTCCGGTCCCAGCATTGCGATGCACATTTGTACCTTAACGAGCAAATGATGTCAATTGCAACGCCTGCTTGGGTTTTGCTATCACAAGAGACTGCCTGACCATGCATACAATGGCGGTGGACCGTTTGCGCCGACGTCGGATGGAAGCGATTGTTGGGCAGTTTTCATCTCAAAATGACTGCGGTACTAGTCTGTCTAACTTCAAGGACGTTGCCCGGTAACCGTGTAGATCGTCATTGCGGCCAGGAAATGGTCATTTGCGTTCCGGTCGGCGAGATCGTCCACAATGGATTTCGCTTCCGCCTCGCTCATAACACCCTTTGCGATAAAGTGCGGTAATGCGGGTTCGAGAATCCATTCCTTGACGCCGGTCCAGTCATCAAACACCACCTGCTGAGGAATCATCTTTATATTTGTAAACCCTTCACTGCGAAGCCAACCGGCATACTCGCGGACAACTAAACCATTGCGAATGCCATCGCTGAAGAGGTGTGTACATCTGCGCGCGAGGTCTTTGTTGGTGCAGCCAATCACAAGGGTATCCCAATCCACATCTGCGATGGCAACGATTCCGTTGCGCTTTGTGACGCGGCAAATCTCGTGGAGCGCGCTTCGCGGATCCGGAACGTGAATAAGGAGTTGAGTAGCCAGAACGCGATCAAAACTTTCATCCCCGTAGGCAAGGGATTGTATGTCCATATGTTCAAAGCGGAGGTTTGCGATACCCGTGGCTGCTGCGCGTTGCCTCGCCACCTGCAGCATGGTGGCGCTTAGATCGCCGCCGCACGCCTCGCCCGGCGCGATCAGCGGAGCAATGACGGCGAGCATATCCCCTGTTCCGCAACCGCAATCAAGCACCGATAAACCGGGCTTTAATTCCAGGTGGGCAAATGCGATTTCTGGATTCTTCCGTGCAAATTCCAGAGCACGGACCCTTGAAGCGTCGAGAAAACGAATAAAAAATTCCGGGTCGTCGGTCTCATCCATGTGAATCCAGGCATCATCAAAGTGTCCAGTCGCGCGTTTTTCAATCATGAGAATCTCCTATTTGATAATATCTTATTATGGTGTCATGGCGTCCTAACTGCCGATGACCGCGACAACGAATTCAGATTTTGCCTGCGTATACGCCTCTCGATCAGCGCTGTGTTTGGCCGCGAGTTCCTGCTTCAACAGAGCGTAGCGGTGCGCGAGATTCGTATCGGAGCGCAGGATATCCCGAAAGCGCAAGCGGCGCTGCCACTCGTCTCCCCCGAATACAACGATGTGCAGGTGATGCGTGCGACGCCCATCCGCCCATCGCATGAACCACCGACGATCAGTCAGCGTCTTGTTGAACTCAGCCGATGTTGTGTAGCACGAGGCAAGCAGCGCATCCACGAGCGAGTCTGCCACCGTCATGGACTCCACGCCCGCCAGGATATCGATGATTGGTTTGGCGGTCATGCCCGGAATGGCCGTACTTCCGAAGTGCTGGATATCCAGCAACTGAGCCGGGAACAGGCCAACCAGACGCTCGCGCTCCGCCTCGAACAGCGTCGGCCATTGGGGGTCGTATGGCACCAGCGCCACTTCTTCATTTATCGCTTTTTCGAGGGATTGGGTGGTGGTCATTGGGTTGCCTAAAGTTGGGTGTCGACGATGATGTTGATTGAAGAATTCGGGCGAACACAACCCGTGGGACATATGGCATTGTACCAAAAGGCAGCCCGCAGATCTCGCGATGGTCAGGGGAATCACGTTCTGACCGAACGGATCGAAAACTTGCAGGGAGTGCGATCTCTCGTGTGCTGGAAGTCACGAGTCGGAGTCTGGGCACTGTTTTTG
>JBDUAM010000015.1:0-4570 GCA_040004655.1 Chthonomonadales bacterium
TCGCAGAGAGTTTTCATCTCCGCAAAGCTCATTTCATGGCAGATGCAGGCCTTTACCCGATAACTCACGTCGATCTAATCTCGCGTGAACATGCTGGTAAGTACCGCGCCCTGCCGGATCACTTTGACATGCCCGTCGGCCCAGAGCGCGTCGGCGAGTCCCTGGTCGAGACGAGTTTGCGCTGCGTTGTTCAACACCGTCCGCGCGTCGACATGTCGGAAGTGCATGGACGGGTTACCGGGCGTAGGACCCCACCAGGTCGGCGGCTCGATGTAGGGGGTTTCGACCATCGCGTTGGCGGTGTAGAAATCGTAATACCCCGAGTCAGAGAACATGATCTTGTCAGAAGTGGATGCAAGGGCCGCCTCGTTGGCGGGATTCTTGTAGCTCGGGTAAGTCGACCAGTCCGTATTAATCCCCATGTCCGATCCCAGATAGAGCCAGTTGTAGCCGTATCCATTTCCATCACCAAACTTGGCAAGTCCGCCCCAGCTCGGGCATCGCTGCACCTGATGATTCTTCATATAGGGGAAAAGAAGTCCCTGCGATTTATCATATTTGCCGGCAACGCCATGCCCGAACCAGTATTCAATTCCGGTCGCATCGGCGTACTGCGCGAGCGGGAAGACCTCGTCGTAATCCTGAAGGTACATCAACGTTGCAAGGCCGAGCTGCTTCAGGTTCGATTGGCAGGAAGCCTGTCGAGCTTTTTCGCGGGCCGTTGCAAATACAGGGAAGAGGATCGCGGCGAGGATCGCTATTATCGCGATGACCACGAGCAGTTCGATGAGGGTGAAGCCGTTTCTACGTCGGGTGAGCAGATGCATTCCATTCTCCTTGAATGATGAATAAAGACCGGATGTACCGGCCTTAGCGAGGAGTATTGGTCTGGGTGGGCCAAAAAAAACCATCCCCATGGGATGGTGTGATTTCTGGCCGTGCAGTCCGCCCACAAAGTGAAATCTGGGAGCAACTGACCTGGACCATCACACCCTTTTCTCGCGAAGGGCGACCGTGATGCATCGCAGGTGGGCAGTCGGACTTGTTCATTGAAATCGTGAACTTACCGTAGCGGGACTGTGCCGGATTTTCACCGGGCTTCCCCCATTTTACAGCCACTGAAAAGTGGCTCCTGCGACAAAATATTCAATTGTTACGTCAACATATTGGCACGACGAGAAGCGAGTTGTCAATATATGGTATCGACATTTGTCATTTTATAGTCGGCAAATCCCGACCGAACATATACGGCTATCTGGCAGTCACAAAATTTATTGCTCGCCTCTGCGCTTGATAAGGAGGTATGCAACATGGGAATAGACGAATAGACATAAAAGGTTGAGTGGCTACGAACCCATTGTTGGTAGACGACACAGGAGATCAGATGACAGAGCAGAATAACGATACCAGTTACCTTCGTACTCTCCTTCAGTTGGGAGCGACGCTGAACGTCACACTGGAACTCTCTCAGGTCCTCAATATCGCCATTGAACAGGTTGTTAAGTTTGTTAAGGCGGAGCGCGGGTTTATTCTACTAGTAGATTCTTCAACCAATAAAGTCTGGGGTAAGGCGTCGCACGGCATCGATCTTCTCGATCTCGAATCAGCTCTCACCGGGAAAGATGAAACGGCTAAAGCCCGCAATGTCCCTCAGATCAGCCGAACCATTGTGGAGGAGGCGTTGCGGGACAGACGTTCCGTCATCTCCACCAACGCGATGGAAGATCCTCGATACTCGGCAAGAACGAGTGTACAACTCTCCCACGTTCGTAGTGTTCTATGTGTTCCGCTAATTGCCCAAGGGCAGTGTCTGGGAATCGTCTACATCGATAACCGAGTCAAATCCGGTATCTTTGAACAAAATGAGGCAGAAATGTTGACTGCCTTCGCAAACCAAGCGGCGGTCGCCATTCAGAATGCTCGGCTTTATGAAAACCTGCGGAAATCCTCCGAGGAGCGTCTCAAACTCCAGCAGGAACTGCATACGAATGAAACCCGTCGATTGGCCTTGGAAGAGGCGAACAAGCTGAAGTCCGACTTTATCGGATACATCTCCCATGAGCTTCGAAATCCGCTGACAACCATTCGAGGATACGTGCAGACTATCGCACAAGATGAGGGTGAGACCCTTGATCTGGAGACCCGGGCTGAGTTCTACGAAACCATTGAGGCAGAAGCGGACCGCATGCTGACGCTCATCAATGAACTCCTGGACAGCTCACGTTTGGAAGCCGGTCGACCGCTTAATCTGAACGCTCGACCCATTCAAGTCAAGCCTATCCTCGAACGTTTGGCTCGAGCACAGCGATACTACAAATTCTGGACTTCTGCCCATCAGGTGGTTATCGATATCGACGGAAACTTGCCGGAGATCGAAGCCGATGCAGACAAGGTCCTTCAGATCGCAACCAACCTCTTGAGCAACGCCATCAAGTATTCGCCGGAAGGTGGAAAAATAACCCTTGCAGCGCATAAAGCGAAGGGTGGTGTGGAAATTTCGGTCTCAGATGACGGAATAGGGCTTACAGAGGAACAACGTGCTCAGTTGTTTGGCAAATATGAGCGCATCGACCGGGATGACATTCAGCAGATCAGCGGGACTGGGCTCGGTCTTTACCTTACGAAACACCTCGTCGACCTGCATGGGGGAGAGATAACAGTGGAGAGCAATTCCGGGCAAGGCAGCACTTTTCGAGTTTTCTTGCCACTCAAAGCTCCGCTTCCGCCAGCCACTAAGTAAGATAACTCAGGTCGTCAATAATTATTTCTGGTTTGATATCGGCCGCAGATGTTTCAGCGTCTCTTCTCGTCGAAATGCCCGTCAAAACAAGCACTGTATTTGCGCTAACTCGACGGCCAATAGCAATATCCGTGTCAATTCGATCCCCAATTACAACAGTGTCTTCAGGTGTCTTTTGCGCCATTTTGAGAATGAGGTTCAGGGTGTAAACTTCTGGCTTACCAATAGTGATCGGCGCGGTCTCGGAACACGTCTCAATCGCAGCAACGATAGATCCGCCTCCGGGGAGCGTTTTGCCGCCAGCGTCCGGATAGGTTACATCGCGATTAGTCGCGATGAAGAGGGCGCCTTCCGTGATCAACCGATGTGCCGCCGCCAATTTAGAATACGAGAATTGCCGATCCCAGCCAGCTACGACGATGTCGCATTTCTCGGCTCCTGCCGGGACAATCTTCATGCCCGCCGCGGTGAGCTCATTTTCAAGTCCAGCTTCGCCAACCACGAAAACAGATTGTCCGATTCGACCATGCTCCGCTAGCCAGACGGAAGTTCCGTAGGCAGAGGTCATGATGTGTTCTTCATCCGTGATGATGTTGAACTTTGCCAGCTTGGCAACATATTCGGCCCGGCTCTTGGAGGAGTTGTTCGTGAGGAACCAGACTTTGTCGCCACGCAACTGCAATCGTCGTACGGTCTCAGACGCGTGGGGGAGGGGGTCGTCCATTCGAAATAGGACCCCGTCCATGTCAAAAACGTAAAGCTTAGATTTGATTATCTGTCTCTCTGAACGACATATTGGGTAAGTGCTTCAAAACAAGTTCTAGCAACCGATGGACTTAACATCTTTAACGAACTCTCGGCCATCTCCACATGCTCTCGTGCCACTACTCGGGTCTGCTCGAAGACGTCGTATTTGTCGAGCAGGTGGACAATCTCGCTAACCGCCGCATCCGACAGGTTCACATTTCCAAAAGCTGCCAGCAGGCGCTCCCGATCTTCGGATGATGCGGACTCCAAAGCCATCATAAAGGGGAGAGTGGCTCGACCGTCGCGCAGGTCTGATCCAATCGGTTTGCCGGTAACATTGGGATCGCCGGTGTAATCGAGCAGGTCGTCGGCGATCTGAAATGCCATTCCTAACCGATAGCCATACTCGGCAAGGCAATTCTCTTGCTCTTCTGTAGCGCCTGCAAGGACTGCGCCGCAGCGACAACAACCTTCCACAAATACCGCGGTCTTTTTGCGAAGGATCTCATAGTAATGATCATGTTGAATTCGTGGATCGCCGGTCGCCATGATCTCCATAACTTCGCCTTCACTCATCTCGATAGTGATCTCAGAGACCGTCCGGATGATCTTCAGGTCGCCGTCAATAGCCAGTAGGCGCATGGATCGTGCGAGCAAAAAGTCGCCGCTTAGTACCGCGACACCATTGCCGAACACTGCGTTGGCAGTTGGTTTGCCCCGACGGGTTGCTGTGTTATCAACCACGTCATCGTGCACCAGCGTCGCCATGTGGACCAGTTCGACCGCTGCAGCAACGGTTGTAAGTCGGCTAACATCAGGATTGTCGCATACAGCGCGAGCACTGAGGCAGACCATTGCCGGTCGAAGTCGTTTGCCACCGGCCGAAAGAATGTGTCCGCTCAGCGCATAGACGGTTTTGACATCGGAATCAATCTCGTGGTCGAGTCGAGCTTCGACTGCTTCCAGGTCTGGCCGAACGAAATCGAGGAACGTGGTCGCGGAAGTCTCCGGACCCTGCGTTACAAAAGTTGCGGAACTCAAGAGGGCTTTACCCCCAGATGTATACAGACGCTGCCAAAGTTC
>JBDUAM010000451.1:0-15481 GCA_040004655.1 Chthonomonadales bacterium
GGCGTTGGAGAAAACTCCAACCATGACGAACGAAAGCATCACGATAATGCCCGCCCAGACCTTCCAATATCGACGAGTGAAGCACTGCAAAATGAAGAGCAGGCCGATGGGAACTCCCGTAGCGGGGATGGCGATTAGATATTCCGGATGACCGCGAGTAATTGCGACCTTAACCGTGACTCCCAGCGCGACACTGAAGATGGCGGTCAGGATAGCTGCAGTCGACTTCTCCGTGCTGCCGAGATCAGCTTCAAAGGTCGTGATCAGAAGCATACACGAGAGCAATCCACATCCGACCATACCCGCTGGCATCAGGTAGCTTGCGGTGTGAAACTGCATCCCCCACAAAAGTGCGACGGCAGGGAGCAACACAGATATACAGAGCGGCACAAACCAGAGCATGACCTGTGAAAATCGAAGCCTCGGCTTGAGAACTGTTAATGAAAGCGGAATGACCAGTTGCCCTGCACTGGTATCGAGGATAAGACTCTCGTGGAACTCCCCCGTCTGCCAGGCTCGCTCAGATACGGCTGTGAGCGTTAGTGTTTGCCGCTTGCGCTGGAAGTTGAGCGGAGTCATGCGCAGCCAGGTAGGACCATTGATTACACGCGCATCATATCTACCGTCGCCACCGCGAAACTGGATGGTGCATCTCAGGGTTCGCTCGTCCCCCTTTTTGATCAGCCCAAAGTCGAGGTGATCAGGCTCGATACTTGCCTCGACAAGCGTTAGTTCTTTTTTGCCAAATCCAAGCCAGCCCTTTGTCATGCGGGCCGGAACCGCCTGCTCTTCAACCTGTTGCAGCATAGAGCCTACAACCGATGGCGCGGCCTGCATCACTGTTGTTGCCCCGCTAACGACCGGGGGAATCGATGGATTCGGAATTCCATACGTTTGGGCAAAAGGCGAAGTCCGATGATCGAATTCACCAGATGGCTCAGATGTTTCGAGATCGAAATTCGGAAGTGGAATAGTCGGCGCGGAGACACCCTCGAGGCATCCGGACTCAAGCAGCCGGATCAAGTCATCACGGAACGCGCCCGCAGTTGCATAGCGCGTGGATTTCTCTCGTTCCAGCGCCTTATCAAACACAACCTGCAAGGCAGCCGGAGCTTCAGGTAGATACTCGGTCACGGGAATTGGTGCACTCTCCAGCAAAGTCTTTCTCCAGGAGAACGGGTCTCGAGGTTTGGCGACCTTGAAGGGTCGACCACCGGTCAGCATCTCGTACAACGTGATCCCAACGGCCCAGATGTCGCTCTGGTGGTCGGAATGTCGATCTTCCGCGAAGTCTTCCGGAGCCATGTAGGCGTAAGTTCCCGCTCCTCCTGCATAGGAGTTGGTCGCAAGGATTTCCGCCAGCCCGAAGTCTACCAGCTTGACCTTATCCCCAGCAGAGATGAGAATGTTGGCAGGCTTGATGTCGCGATGGACGGTGCGAAGCCCATGTGCATAATCGAGTGCATCCAGCACCTGCACCGCGATTCTTACTGCACGGTCCGGGGGAATTCTACCTTCCGATCGGAGGAGTTGCTGCAACGTCTTCCCCTCGACATACTCCATATCGATAAGAATGTGCCCATCAATGCGGTCCACTCCGTTCACGCGCACGATGTTGGGGTGGCGCATGCGATCCATCACACGCGCCTCTTCCAGGAATCGGTGAATGTCGCCCGACTGAATATCGATCTCTTTAAGCGCGATCTGCTTCTTCAGCATTGTGTCCCACGCGAGATAGACGATTCCCGACGCCCCGTGGCCGAGCACGTCAACGCGATCATATTTGCCAATTCTACCGAGTGCCATTGGTTGCTCCCGGTGTGGTCGCATTTGGTGGAAGAGCTTTCATAACAATTAACTTGCCGCCATCCACGAGGTAGATGTTTCCGGCGCCATCCACCGCCACCGCCTCAGGCGCAGTCAGTTTTCCTAGTCCAAATGAGCCGACACGTGTGCCCGTTGGGTCATATTTGCTGACGGATTTCTGGAATCGAGAGGAGACGTAGAGGTTGCCCTGCGCGTCGACGGCCCAGTGTTTGCCGGTTTCCGCCACAGCTGGAGCGGTCTCCGAGGCGACCATCAATGTCACTTTACCAGCTGGAGTTATTCGCACGGGTGCGCCGCTTTGCAGCGCGATTCCATAAAGATTGCCAGCACCATCACAGGCCAGCGGGGCTCCGCGCAGGGCTTTTGGGGTCACTGCGACCGGGTCGGCATATTCCAAATGGGTCAGATCGAGTTTCGTTGAGGCTGGCGGTACTATGACTTTCGGTTCGTTATGCTTGACATACGGGACAGCCGTAACAAAATGGTAGTCGCGCTGGAACATCATGAAAGTCGAGACGCCAAGCCCGAGGGTCAAGAACAGCAGCAGCACATTGAGTTGGTTTCGTCTCCGAACCGGCGCGACATACGCCTCCGGCATGGAATGTAAGGGTTCATACGACTGCAAGACCGAACTTATCGTACTTGGTCCACCCGGGACCTTCGTTCCGAATTGCGTGATCAACACTGTAACGTTATCTTCGCCGCCGTTTTCAAGGGCAAGCTCAACGAGGTGTTCACAGGCATCCTGCGGAGTCTCCGCCAACCCGACGATCGCGCCGATTCTGGCATCGTCAACCATGTTGGTCAGGCCGTCGCTGCAGAGGAGCAGCCGATCCCCGGAGATCATTTCCAGCACTCTAATTTCTGGCGCGACGGACGGTGCAATTCCAATGGCGCGGGTGATCATGTTGCGGTATCTGCTGACTTTGGCTTCAGATTCTGTCAGTTCGCCCGATCGTATGTGCTCTTGAACCAGGGAATGATCCTCCGTCACACGTTCAATCGCGCTGTTCCGGCAGAGGTAGATTCGGCTGTCGCCCACGTGCGCGATGATGGCATGGTTGCCACGAAGCATCGCCGCGACACAGGTTGTGCCCATATTCTTGAGTTCGGGATTTGCTCGACCCTGGGTGAAGACAACGTCGTTCGCGGAGCTGAATCCCTCTTGCAGAATGGCTCCGAGTTCGCTGTCAGTTACAGTATAGGACTCATCAGCGATGGCTTCAATCACAACCGAAGGGACCGTCTCCACCGTAACACGGCTAGCGATCTCTCCGCCCGCTTTGCCGCCCATACCATCCGCGACCACCACGAGGGCGTCAATTCGACCATCGAATTCAGAGGCTTCCAGAATCGCATAGCTGTCCTGGTTCATCTTGCGAACCCGGCCAATGTCCGTTCGGCAGCCGATCATCACCTGTGGGGGATTTGCAGTCGCTCTACTCATTATTGATTAATCGAAATCTTTTCTGGAGAGCCACACCACGTAGATGGCGTAGGCGGCGAGAAGCGCGATGAAGGCGTATCGGAGCAGCCCGAGGATAACGTTCACGCGACTGACCTCTCAAATCGAAGTGTCTGCGTGCCGATGCCGATTCGGTCTCCCGGTTGGATAGTTCGGGAATCCCCACTTTCCAGAGGTGTGCCATTTAATAATGTAAGGTGATCGGCGGCGAGCACTTCAATGCTAGCATCGTCGCCGACCGTAAATCGCACGTGGCGAGTCGCAATGGATCGATCATCCAGAACGACATCATTGGTGATACCTCTACCAACCACCGAGTCGGCGCCAAGAATGAATCGCTTCAGGTCATTGGAACCGTCGGTCAGTACAAGGGTGGGAGTACCGACGCCACTTGCTACAGGTGCAGGCTTCACCGCAACGACAGGAGCTGCGTCCGCCGACTGTCGGAAGATGATCTTCACCGATCCGATCACGATCTCGTCACCATTCTTCAGGGCTGTGTTGTCGATGGTCCGGCCATTCACCTTCGTACCGTTGGTGGTCTGAACGTCGTAGAGAGTGAATTGCCCGTCGGCTTCATATTCAATTCTCGCGTGTCGACGGGAGATCAGACCATCATCCGGGACAACCAGATCGTTGCCAAGTTTCGCGGAACGTCCGATGGTAAAAGGTTTTGGTGTGAGGGAGATCGCACTGGTTTTGCCGTCGGCGAATTGAATATCCAGTGTTGCAAGTCCGATTGCAGGAACGGTCCCCTCGTCTTCATCTTCATATCGGACTGCTGAGACAGTCGCGTCTTCTTCTGGTTCCATCTGGAACGTCTGGACGACCGCTTCGATCTCGCGTTTCTCTTCGGGAGTTGCTTCGATGGCAGGCGTATTCTCTTTGATGGCGGCCAATCGGGAATCGTACCGACAACGAACGCGAACCTTTTCGGCTGGCTCCGCTTCATTGAACTCGACCTCTTTGATTGTGAAATCCAATGAGCCGCGAATATGGAAATTGTTCTGCTGGCAGTAGCGACGGATCACCGTTTCGAGTTCATCGCGGTCAAGAAATGAGAGAAGGTACTCCTTCTCTTCCGGGTCGGCAACGGAGATTTCGAGGATGTACTGGTTCGGGACGTAGACCTTGCTGTCAAATCCTTCCTTGCGATTCTCTTCGAGAGTCGTCAGGATTCGGCGCAGAACGTCCTTGGGTCGCACGTCGTCGGAGGTCCCGAAGAGGCCTTCGTACCATCCGCCGAACGTTCGATTAATCTTCTCAAGAATCTCCATCAGTTACTCCCTTTTGCAGCCTTGATACTAAAAATCAGTGGCACCGGCGTCAATCCTTCAAGGGGGTGGTAGTAGCCGTCGGCCCGCTTCTCCACCCAGCTATTCTGCTGATAAATCGTGAACGGAAACTCGTGCAAAAACTCGATCACCAGTCCAGCCTTGCAGAGCGAAGTGACGATATCGCCCAGCGTGTGGGGCCAGGCGTACTCAAATTTCTCGGCTACCGTTGCCGTGATATCTGCGTATGTTCCCTCGACTTCAAACTGCAGCGGACCTTCCTTTACGAAGTACGGATACCGAACCGCGAGGTCGCGTTGACATGCATCATCGTCAAACTGGTACCCAAACGGATGAAACTCCGCGATGTAAAACATGCCGCCCGGCTTCAAGAAATGCGATATCACTCGACCCCACTGCTCAATGTCCGGAAGCCAGTAGATCGCGCCAAACGAAGTGAAGACGATATCAAACTTCCCCTCAAGATGATCCGGCAACTCCAGGACATTCGCTTCTACGAACGTCGCGGGCATGTTCAACTCCGTCGCAAGACTTCGCGCCAGCTTGACTGCCCTCGGCGAGAAATCGACTCCCGTGACCGTTGCCCCGCGATCCGCCCACGACAGTGTGTCCAATCCAAAATGGCATTGCAAGTGCAATAGCGATTTGTCTGTTACGTCGCCAACTTCCTCAATCTCCAGCGGATGCAGTCGACGCTTGCCCCGCCGGAACCCATCCACATCGTACAGCGCCGATTTCTCGTGGATGTCGGTCCATTCATTCCACAGGCGCTGGTTGGCCAGCATGTACTCATTCATAATGGTTATTTTACCACTCACAGAGTCGGACGAGCCAAAGCCAATCTCCGTTTCGCGAAAGGAGTCTGGCCCCCTTTTCTGGAATGTGTTTGTTGGCAGGATTGCAAGGAGATCTCACGATGGATATTCAGGAATTACAGCGCAATTGGGACGCCTATGGCAAGAGCGATCCGCTATGGGCCGTGCTCACCTACGAGGGTAAGGCAGGGAATCGTTGGGATGAAGCCGAGTTCTTTGAGACTGGCCTGCGCGAGATTGCGGACCTGCTGGTTTACCTGAAGCCCAAGAACGTGAATATTCCTGATGGACCAGTTCTCGACTTCGGTTGTGCGGTCGGTCGGCTCACTCAGGCGCTTTGCAAGCACTTTCCAGAAGTAGTCGGTGTGGACATTGCTCCTTCCATGCTGGAACTTGCGAACCAGTTCAACAAATATCCAGACGGCTGCCGGTACGTGCTGAACACCGTCGACAATCTCTCCCAATTTGGCGATGCCGAGTTTGCATTTGTGGTCAGCATGATTACCCTGCAGCACGTCGAACCACGCTATTCGCACAAATACATTCAAGAGTTCCTGCGCATTTTGAAGCCGGGCGGGGTGCTCGTCTTCCAACTCCCATCTCATGCCACCCCGGAATACTTACGTCGACAGCGTATGAAGAAGTTCATCCCAACGGGGCTGCTTGGACTTTATCGTCGACTTCGACACAAGATGCCTGCAACCGAAACCAGAGGCGACGAACCAACAATGGAGATGTACGGCACGCGGCAGGAGAAGGTCAATACGTTGCTTGAAGGCGCAGGTGGTCGGGTGGTCGATGTGGAGCAGGATAGTCACGCAGGGAACTGGATCAGTTATCGGTATTGTGTGGTGAAGTCGGGGTAGGCAAGTCTTTGAGAGGACAAAATAATGACCTTACAAGATATTGTGTATAGGTTTGGCTTAGTTGCATTTTCAATTGGATTAGTTGCGGTTCAAGCTCGCGCCCAAAAACCCGCCGACAAATTTGTCGTCGATTTCTCAAGCCCGGCTCCATTTCAACAGGTCGTGACGGTCAGCAAACCGGATGTCTGTTTTGGCAGGCTCATTGAGCTAATGAGTGAACAATCCGGCGTGGCTTTGCATTATGATGCGCGTAATCCCCTATCCGGCACCCGGCTTGCGGTAGACCTGAAGGCCAAGAAAATCGGCGAGGTAATGGAGTGCCTTCAATCCATGTTCAGTTATAAGAAACACGAATGGCACTGGTATCCAATGGATTTTCGTGGCAAGCTGCGTTACGAACTGAGGCCAGATAACGTGAATGATCAACTGAACCTGGACTTTGAACGACAATCTGAAGCACATTTAGCACTGCGTTGGAGGGCCGCGTTCAATATTGTTTCCGGCAAATGGACACCAGAACAGGCTGCCAAAGAGACTGGGGTAGATCCGCTGGAACTGGGTTCGTCGCCCGCACGTGTCGCGTTCGTTAAGGCTCTTACTGCGGCTACGGGATCCTCAGCGGACAAATTGCCATTGCAGCGCGGCGAATCTATAAAGGTAGACATCGCAAAATTCTCAAATGAAGACCAAGAGACTATTGGCAAGTTTGTGGTTGTCGTTAGGCCCGACAAGCCCGATCCCATTCCCGTGCCCTCATTCGTTGAATTTACTCGCAGATATTCTAAATATGGGTCCAGCGGAGAGAGTATCTCTGCAATGTTGGACGGAAAACGAGGAGGCCCATTCGTCGGAGGGTTTTTCGCAGACAGTTCAATTGATGGCAGTAGAGACCAAGATTGGCGATTGCCTGCTGACCAAACCACCGATCCGGTTGAGGACATCATTACTACGTCCCGCAATTTTGTGTTTGAAGAAAAAGATGAATCGTTTCGAGAAACCGTCCCAGATGAATTACTCCAGATCACTGGGACGACTTACCGGTGGTTTCAGAGATTGTTTCATGGAATGCCAACATCGTTTATCGCCCGCAAACTTGCGAATGAGGAAAAACTGAATTTATGGGCATTTGGAGTTGAATCGCGTGTTGGGGACGCTCTAATAGGTGCGACGCCAACCAAATGGCGAAACCGAATTCTCCTCGCCACCGTTCATAATTGGTTTCTGCCGGATCAGATGGAACAACTCGTACCCTGGCAGACGTTAGCGCCAATGGAAATTGCTGCGGAGACTAAACCGTGGATCGACCTGCGGACCATGATGAAATCCCTGCCTAAAATGACGGAAGACCAGCGCAAGAAGTATTGCCATCGGCACCCGGAATGCCTTGCGGCCGTCGCTCACTGGAAGATATTCTCGACGCTCGCCGAATCTGAACTCAATCTTCGCCAGGCCGTTACCGAGAGAGGCGGGCCAATTTCAGATAACTTGAGGGCGGTTTTCAATCAATATCCGTATGACAAGGTTCAAAACGCTTCCCTGGCCGGAGACCTCGTAGCCATTCGGTACATGCCGCGACCAGGCATGGAGACGTATAAGAAATGTAAAGAAGACATTTTCACGCTGCAAGTCAAGTCGAGAAACGAGGGTTGGATAACCGTTTTCGTGATACCTATTCCGGGTATCAAATATCGAGGTCCTGGATTTGGCAATTAACAATCTGGATGGTTGCTGGTCTGCCGTTTGAAGCAATTTGCTCCGCGGTACACTGAAAGTATATATTCATTATGTCAAACCCCTACGTCCTAACTCTCTTGACCTTACTTGAATGGATCATCTCATTCGTCGCGGTAATTGCTGGACTATCAATCGTATTAAACTGGTGGAAACGCTGGACGTTCCAACGCAGAGGACCTCTCCCCGACCAACAATTCTCAGAACTCGGCACCCAGGTGCGAAAATTTGTCGCGGAGGAGCGCGGAGAACCTATTGAATACATTCGTTTGGAAACCCGTGTTGAGGAAGACCTCGGCTGTACCGGGGATGATGCCGACGAATTCATGCTGTCATTCGCAACTCGTTTTGAGGTTGATCTTACCGGCATGGAATTTGGGCGGCACTTTGGGCCAGAAGCAAGCTGGCCTTTTGAACCCATGCCGCCAGATCTCGGGCATTTCCCTGTCACCGTTGGCCATCTGATCACTGTCGCAGAGAATGGTAAGTGGATTGATCCGCCACGAATCGGGTAGACATTCACTTTTTTGCATAATTCAGGTGGTGCAACTTACCAAAATGGTCAACTGCTTCTGCTAAAGGATGTGATTTGCCCTAAATATCTCTACATTCGTGTCCCTACAGAAGCAATAATTACGTTCAGCGTGCTATAATGTTCCAATAAATAGGAGTGGAAAACTTGATTACATCCCATTTTGAAGATCTGCGCCGGCTGAAAGAATATAAAGAAAAGCGCAATCTCCCCATACGCACTATTTCCGAAGAGACCGGACTCTCTCAGGGAACCATTCTTCGAGTTAAAAATGTGACCATGGCCCGAATTTCGCTCTCCACGCTGGAGACGCTTTGTGACTATTTTGACGTCAGCACTCTCAGTCAGCTAATCGAGTATTTCCCTGATCAGGAGAGATCTACCGAGCCAGCCCAAACCAATAATTTGTCAGTACTCCCACAAACTTTTAGCGTGGCGCCTTAGGACTATCCAACAATAGATTCACCAATATCCAGGGAGTTTCGTTACACTCAGGATATGTTTTCATATCATTAGTCATGTACTTTGAACCAACATCCAGCCATGACAATGGCGTTGATTGAGGCAGAGTTAGGCTGGCAATCATCTTCTCTGAGACCTGCTCGGAGATATTCGCAGAAGCTTCATTCATATCAAATTCCTCTTGATCCATGGAATTAATTTCTCGTCGCTCGCCCATCAGGTGTTCCGCCTAACAGAAAGTGCGCTCCGGCAATTTCTAGCGGAGCTCCTCGAATAATTAGCAAAAGCTTTCCGGATCTCAATTCACGTTCATAGGTTCTAACAGCATCCAGCGAATCAACACCCTGTCTAACCAGAGCAGCGCCTATGGCCGTTAAGTCGCCAGTCTCGTAAGAAACTTTCAGTGACTTCATGACTTCAGAAATCAGGGGACCGGCCATCACCACAAATCCAATTCCAGAAATGTGCATATGCTCGCCGCCTACCATTTCGCTCCAAACGCCATCCCACGGAGAACCATGCAGGGCCTGTGATTTCTTTTCATCGCAAGCCTTGCAACATGCAATTATTGGTCCTGGCAGGCGTCGCTCTAATCCAACAACGGAGAGCTTTTTTGTGCTCAATCCTGCCTTCTTCAGGAGCGTTACTGCTCCCTGGGCATCCTCAAATGTCGAGCATACTGCCACCGATGTTCGAATTGTTGTTTTCTTTGCAATCAGGTTTCTGCTCTTTGTTTGAAATCCCATTTTCTCGCCTGTTCTAGAATGCTCCAGATTTCCCAGATTAGTTCAAAACAAATTAGTTGTGAAGGCAATGCAATTTTCTGCACAACTATTTATGTTTTGGCTTTGCAACCACCTTTCCGCAGGAATTGGCCTGCGCCGGATGGGCGATTAAAATTGTGGAAACGCTAAATCAATCGATCCAGTGCATCCTTAACGGCTTCTTTGCCTCGGTCCATCGATTCGCTGACCTTGTCTCTCATTCTCCCGGATCGGCCACTGATAATCTCTTCCTGGTCGTGTACGATTTCGCTGACCTTATGCGCGGCATCCTGAGTGAGTTTCGCCAGGTCATGAGCCGCATCATTGCGTTTCAATCTAGCCACTTCCACTTCTGCGTCCACAATCTTGTCTCTCGTCAGGTCGGTCATGAACTATGCTCCTGTATTCCCAGATGGTCGGTTAATTCAAGCAGGGTCTTTGCGCCGATCAGTTCGTTTGGAGTGCCACGAACCACCAGCAGAAACTTGCCACCGCTGACTTCCGTTTCATACTCAATAGCGCTGTCTTTTGGAATGCCCTGGCTCACAAGGGCAGCGCCAAGAACACTCAAGCCGCCCAAAATAACGGCGCCTTCAAGCGCTCCAACAATTCCGCTAATTAGCGGACCGGCCATCAATACGGGACCCACACCGGGAATCAAGAAGAATGCTCCCCCAAAGAGCAGACCCCAGATACCACCCCAGAACGCGCCCTGTTTGCCCCAGGCTAACATTCTGTCGCCCGTATTGTAATAGCCAACTACATGTTCCTCGGTGTGGTAATCTTTGCCAACTATCGAGAGTTTCTTCATGTCAAATCCCGATTTTTGCAGCGACTTCACGGCCGCCTCAGCTTCTGCATGTGTTGCGTACATCGCCACAGTTGTATTAATTAGCAACTGTTGATCGTGATCTGGCTTTTCCAGCGTTGCGGTGCTCATTTCTCGCTTCTCTCTCAAAATACTCTTTGCTGCGGATTCATCACTTTGTAGGTCTTACCCATCCATTTAGAGCGCGGGCTACGGCAATTCGCACTGCGCGCTGTTCGTGCGGCGTCTTTGGGCCACCACTCACTATGGTCACTAATGGCGTAAGTAGAACGTCGCCAACATCCTTTAGAACACTATTTTTCTCGTCGCTGCGACCCTGAATTCCATCTCGCGTGTAGACCACTTTTCGGTCCCGAACGCTAGTTATCATCAGGTCTACCGTTGCGGTAGAGATCGTCTTTGGGCCAAGATCTACCCAGATGCTGCGGGAATGGAAGTCGAATACGGGTGCAACAACGTACTTTGCTTTCATTTCTTTGCCAAAACGCACGATCTCATCCATGCTTGATGGCCGATCGGTGGTGGGCTTCACAATACGCATCCGCTTCCACGTATTCTCGGCAACCGTATTGGAGATGAGGGTATAACCGGCCTTCTGCAGCACTTCGCCTACAGACTGAACGGCCGTCTCGCGGGATCCACTTGATCCGCTGTTGCGGCTGTAAACTATGGGGAAAATTACAACGGCGCCTTTTGAGGCGCCCTGTGCGTTGGCGGTCGGATTGAAGGTTGAGGCTATTGCCGCCGCTGCAATCGTTACCAAGAAGGCTCGCCTGTTTGTCGTTATCATGAGATTTCTTCCTGTTGAAATGATCAACTTCTCTCCCATTCTCCTAAAGGTTCAGGGAGAGAAGTCAGTTCATACTCTATTGATTTCGACTGCTGGTTACGACAACCATTTTGTTGTCAGCATCCCAGCTTGTGCTGCCTCCAACGGCCCATCCTACTAGCTGCATCGGAACGTAGATGCTGTTTTTGTACATTTCAGGAGCTGCCGGTAGTTCTCGTTGTCGACCATTGACGGTGGCATATCGACTGCCAAGGGCTACGTGAATGGAGTTATTTCGTGCGTAGATGCTGTGGTCAGAACTAACGTATCGATAATCGAACATTCCTGTTCTGCCAGCGGCCACGAGCGGAACGAAGACAACGCCATTTCGAACGTAAGGAGTCTTGTTGTTATCGAACTGGGCGTCTCTACCGTCCACGGTCATACCAATGTTGCCGTTGTAAGTGTTTCGGTAATTGCCAGAATAATTAACCTGGTTACCGTTGCCATTGTTGTAGTTACGTCCATTGTTCGGATTGTTGTTCTGATTGTCGTTGTATCGGCGCCTATTGTTCCCATTATTGTTGTTCTGGTTGTTGTTATTGCCATTGTCAGTGCGAACAATATAGGCGCCTTCAGATGGATTGTTTCGATCATCATTAAAAGCGATGTCACGATCCAACCGAACTCCAAAAGGTGTTCCCTCGTTGAGAGTTACGTCGCCGGCCTTCTTTTTGGATAACTCATTGTAAAGAAATCCAGCGCCAGACCCCAGAAGCCCACTTAACAACTCGTTCTGCTTGGTGATTGCACCAATCAATAGACCGGCTCCAGCGCCAATTCCGACCCACTTCAATCGATCCTTGCTATTATCAGAAGAGGCAACAAGTCGACCATCGGATCTCTTAACGTCCTTGCCATGCAGGGAATAGAGGCTCGCCTGAACGGCCATGGTGCCGCCATTTGGGAATACGAATCGACGAAGGTCAATATCAAGCATGCCTGGTTTGCCATCGATACTGGGCTGAGCTTCCTGCACTACACCTTCAATGCGAGTTCCACTGGGAAATCCAGAATCGTCCCGGCCAGATTGCACGGTAGCAGTAAATTTGTCCCCTCTGGAACTGTTCTTGCTGCTCAGCGAGTTATTGAGGGTGAACGGAATAATCGTTCCCATTGGGATGGTGATGCGATCTCCAGGTCTAGCGCTTTCAATTGCCATAACCGGGGCAGCGATGGAACCTGCCATGCTAATTGCTGCTGCGGTGAGAAGTGCGCTATTGAGCGCGATGTGTGTAAATCGGTGTTTCATAATCTTTCCTCCGGGCCCAGTATTGGGCCATGTGCAAAATTTGCGACCTCTGCTAAGGTCGTACAACGGATTAATAGAGTTTGCCGGGCTCGATATAGCAAATCTGGTCAAAATTGAGAGAGATGATGATGTTATGCTCCGTATCCTGGCTCATATAATCACCACCACTCACATTACTGCCTCCCAGAAATGCCTTCCAATCCTTATGCAGTCGTGCAATTTCTCCACGACCCATTCGAAAGGTTTCGGAACCCGGGCTGCCGGCAAATCTAATCCTCAACAGTAAGACCTCTAATGGGTCAGAAATGTTTTCCAATACCGTGTTCCCTTTCCAACTAACAGTTTTAACCCGACCCTCGACGCCCGGTGACGGCCCGAATTATGAGTAATAGGATCACTGCCCCAACAAACGCCACGAACGTACTTCCGATCCATCCGCCGTAGCTCTGATGGAAAACAGCGCTGAAAAGCCATCCGCCGATAAAGGCGCCAATTATCCCGATGATAAGATCGCCGATGATTCCGCCAGGGCCTTCACCCGGGACAACACTCTTGGCCAGTAAGCCTGCAACGATTCCAACGATTATCCAAAAAATTAGATCCATATTATTTTCCTCTCGATCGTGTGTCAGATAGGCAATTTGATTGCCTGAATTCTTGGTGTGCCAATCTCCGTTTTTGCGTAGTCTCGTCAGATGGGAAAGCTGCACGGAGTTTTCCCATCTAACGAGTATCATCGGGAATGCCGTCCCGACAATTCTTTGGTTCTTTTACCCGCCTAAACGGTGTTTAGGGAGGAGGTGATCCCGGTGTTCCAGGCGCTCCGGGCTGCCCGGGGGAGCCAGGCGCTCCCGGTGCTCCAGGCGCTCCAGGGGTTCCCTTGTCGCCAGTGTCGCCCGTGGTACCTGTGCCGCCGGGGGCGCCGGTGGCGCCGGTATTTCCAGTGTTGCCGGTTTTCCCAGTGTCTCCCGTTTCACCCTTTTGTCCCGGCAAGACGATGGTTGTCGACGGTCGATCCGTAGGTGATGGGCTGTTGACATTCACTGTTGGAGCTACCGCAGTCTGCTGGCTGGGAGCATAGAGGAAAAAGTAACCCATGAGCAGCGCAATCACGAGAACGGCCATGATCATGGCTACTGGCGCCCAGTTCGCATCCCCTTCGTCAGTCGTATAAAAACGCATTTTGTCTTCAACCTTTCGAAGCATCGCTTCAGAATAATTGTGCCTCTTCAAATACAGCGAACTTGAAAACACACCACAAAGACATTCACTTTTGGTGTTTTGTTCGGCTGCCATTAATCGGAGGGAGAATCCATTAATTACTTCTGCCTCGTTAATGGGCTCAAATTCTCAATAGTAAAAGTATATGCTTTTACTAATAGAAACAGTGTACAGTAACTTACGGGTCCTGTCAATAGTATTAAACAATTCTGTTATAATAATTATATGGAATTCTTAAAGATACTGTATGGTACTGTATATGTGTGCAGCAAGACTCTTAAAGGCGACACATGGTACTATAAGAGGGTGCAAAAGAAAAGGAAAAACCATGATACGATCACACTTTGAAGACTTGAGGCGCCAAAAGGAGGAGTTCGAAAAGCGTCAACTCCCTATTAACATGGTTGCCCAGGAGACGGGACTCTCTCACGGAGTCATCATGAAAGTAAAAAATGCTACAATGGACCGTGTGCCTGTCTCTACCATCGTAACTCTCTGCCACTATTTTAGTTTGAATAGTATAAATGAGTTGGTGGAGTACATTCCGCACGATGGGTCACCAGTTATGATAATTCAGTCGGAGTTGCCAGTACCATAGCAGAAATTGACGAAGTCGCAACGGAATCGGCTGGTATGGTTGCGCCTACTTCTCCGCCCGAAGATGCGCCTGACGCCACCGATGCCCAACCAGAAATAAGTCATAATTCAATTTCTGTCTCGCCGGACACAATTACAAGGGTGTCTCATGCTGTATTTACACTCTGGATCAAAATCGGTTTCACGCTAATTGCGTTTCGGTTCTTCGGCTTAGTCTGGCCAGTTTTAATTTTGATAATATCATCCTTAATGCTTGTTGCAACACTGAACCCCCTTCTGCGCAAACTTCAAAAATACATTAGACGCACGCTGGCAATCTCCGCAATCCTATTTGTCACCATAGTAGCCACTGGCGGTCTGATTGTCTTGATGGTGCCGCCTCTTATGAATCAAGCAAACAACCTGGTCGCCAACACGCCTGGCTATCTATCTAAAATGGAAGTCGCAGCTCGTGGAGTAGGCATAAAACTAAAACTTCGCGGAACAATTCTGGATATATCTCAAAGGGCCAAAACCGTTGGACCTGAAGATTTAGATACGCTGGCTACAATCATCAGCGGCATATCAGCGGTACTTACGGTGGCTGTGTTAACGACTTACCTGTTAATTGATGGATCTCGAGTTGGAACCAGTATGATTGGAATGTTGCCTCGCCATCAGCGCCTGCCAATGCGACAGATGGTCGGGGAAATCGGTTTGCAGGTTGGCGACTATATGCGAGGGCAGATCATCACGTCTGGGCAGGCGGGAATATTCAGCTATGTCTATCTACTGATTCTTGGAATTCCTGAACCATTGCCTCTGGCTGTTCTCATGGCTGTTGCTGATGTCATCCCAATGGCTGGCCCCCTGATCGCCACCATTCCGGCTGTTCTCCTGGCATTGACTCTGGGCATGAGCAAAGCAATATATGTGCTCGTTGGTTACCTGATCTATCATCTCATTGAGAGCCACATTCTGGTGCCGAGAATTTACGGTAAGACCATGAAGCTTTCC
>JBDUAM010000201.1:0-4539 GCA_040004655.1 Chthonomonadales bacterium
CCTTGCCCTTCTCAAACGTGAGCTGTGCATTGGCAATCTCCTGCCCACCGCGGATACTCGGGAACGTGAAGAGGATTATCCCCTCTACGGTATCCTCAATCGGACCAGTGAACACTTCGCCGGACGGGAAATTCCGTTTGCCATCGCTGTTCATCCAATTGCGACCGGCGACCTGCATCGTGATATCGGTCCCCTTGGCGACTATCCGCAAAGTGGTTACCTTATCCAGATAGTCGACCTTCGATTGCTGCTCAACCGAGAAATCCATCCATGCCGCGATGGGGTCCGCGCGATCCAAAAACATCGCCCCAAAAACAAACGCCTCGTATTCTGTCAGGCTCATCCCAGCTTCCTGCGCAAGGGCATTGGTCGGAAAGAGCGTACTGCACCATCGCAATTCACCTGCGAGGCTTCGGGCAGTATGTATCCCTCCAAGTTTAGCCATGGCCTGCGCTCGAACCGCGTGCGATTCTGGCGCGAGGGACAATCCGGTTCGAGTATTGAACGGCGCAGAGATTGCCAGGCGTCGCGTGAGGGTTTTAGCTTCCGCAATCAGGGATTCCGGCAAATATCCAAGCTGATCGCTGCCCGCTTCCTGCAGCAGAATCTCTTCTTCGCCTTCGTATGACAATCGAGTAAGGACATTCGCGCCAACCCGCAACGCCTCTCGATACACTTCTCGGACCAGCGGCACGGCAAGGGTAGTGGTGCGAATGGAAACAAGATCGTCCTTGCCAATCCCGAGGGAATACTGGACAATGGTCTTAGCAAATCGTTGATGCATGAGGTCAGACATAGTAATGGAGAGCTCCAGCGTAGTTTTGCAAGATTCTACCCGCAAACAAACAACCCCTTCCGGTGATGGAAGGGGTTGTCAGTTGGCAATGCTCAGGCGTCCTTGTTCTTATCGTCCCAGTTCATCGGCTCCCATAGCTCGACCTTGTTTGCCTCAGGATCCATGATCCATGCGAACTTGCCATTCTCGTGCAATTCTGGTCCGCCAACGACTTCCACTCCAGCTGCACGCAGCTGCTCAACCAACTCGACGAGGTTGTCAACGCGGTAATTGATCATGACGGATGACTCGCTTGGACTGAACCACTGGCTGTCACTCGCCGCGAGAGTCCAGACAGTGAGCCCGCCGTCCTCGGCCTTGTCGTCTGGCCATTTGAGAACGGCGCCACCCCAGTCTTCCAACGGCATGCCGAGGTGCTTTTGATACCACGCGGCTAAGGCCGTGCCATCACCTTTGCTCTTGAGGAAGACTCCGCCAATTCCAGTGATTTTCGCCATTTGTGCCTCCCATCCACTTCATACATTACTTTTGTAAAATTCTACCCAAAAAGCAACAACCCCTTCCGGTTAAGAGGGGTTGTTGCATTAATCCTGGCGAATACCAAAATATCCTATACCTTGGGCAATCTGATTATTCATCAAACCAAATGAGAGTGTTTTTTGCCCATTCGCCCACTTGTGAACGAATTAATCCGAAGGTTGTAGAATCAATATTTCCGTGGCCGTACGATTTCCAGTAATCAACTACAGTTAATCCAGCATACTCTCCAGAGTCAGTGCGTAGTAAAGTAAAACCTTCACGAGTCTCCTCTCCAAAGACTATGGCGTTTCGTGTTTCAGCCTTGCGCAAGTATAGAACATCATTCGATACATCTAGATGAAACCAGAGGTTATCCGGTATTACTCCTTGAATTGTATCAAGATCTAAGGTTGTGGCCATATCCGCATCGCTCCCGATTCTCTTTTCGCCAAATGTGCCGTCAGAACAACTTCAGTCGTCGCGTTGACTTTCACCGCCACCAATAAATTCGGATGTGGTCCAAGTCCGTAGTAAATCAGTACGCTCGCGTTGGTCGCGCTTTCCCAAATACTTATGGGTGCCGTGACCGCATCTTCAACGTAATCGCGGCCCCATCCATTTCAGGATGGTTGACTAGTATGTGCCGGTCCCAGGTTTGATCGGTCAGAACAGCTATTCTACCCTCAGGATCACTCAGGACCTTGTCTGCCATGTCAATTATTGTACCAGAATGAATGTATGGCATAAGTGAAGACGCCCCTACGAGTTTGAGATACCGTCTCATAATAATCCTGGCGTCTACCTATCTTTCCAGGCGCTTGTGCCCCAAGTATTGCCGAGTATTGTTGGCCCTACCAGGCTTAATGGCCGTGTCGGGAAGAAGCGGTCAAGCTAGCTTTCCCCAAACTCATGAGGCAAATCTGTCCCTGATCGAGACGTAATAACCGAGAATGAGAGATTGGATTACCAGGCTTATTATAGGCTTGAGAATCATCAAGCCGATGAAGAACGGAATGTCACCGCCCAGCCGCACTTCAAACCCGAAGTAAAGCGGTGGCTGGAAAAGATGTGCGAGCATGGTAGGGAACAACCCATGCGATATCACGGCAATCATGTAAACAACGTGCGACGCGAATCCGACTCCGAAAAACCCGACGACCCCCATCCATGCCCAGCGTCGCAACCGGAACAGACCAACTGACGCGATGATCAGCAGCGGTCCGAAAATCAGCTTTGCCGCAAAAGCCACCGCAGGCAACTCTCTCTGTACAATCTCGGAGCCGTGAAAATTTTCGATCGTCTTCTCGGGAGTCATAGTCACATCAAGCCATGTCGCTAATGCGACGACTACCAATACGATGCCGAGTAAGCCCACGACGGCAGCCATAGCTGAATTCATGCCCGGCGCAGGCTCTCGCACCGCGACCGCATGCCGGACCACCCCCGATTGTTGAACCTGAAGGCTGGCCCCGCAATTAAGACAGGAATTATCGGATGTATAGTTGGCCCCGCCGCATTTCGGGCAAAGCACCTTTTCTATCATCGGTTATTCTCCATTGGCATCGTCTTGCTTGACATGGTACCTAATGCCCACTTTAGAGCGACCGGATAACGATGATTTTCCGGCCAGATCACAACGGCTGGATAAACTGCGAGCCTCACTTCCTCCTGCGAGTCCATGTAATTCGGCTTTTCGAGCGTAATGCGGAGTTCCTTACGAAAAAATAGGCAATGACCACAACCAAGAAACTCCCGATGAAGCCCATCAGAGAAAAGGAGCCGTGAGCCTTAATCGTGCCATACGGCCCCACGCTTTTGTAGTCGAAGAAGGTTGTGCTCAGCAAACCTGGATAGAATATTGAAACTGATAACACAATCGTGAGTGCGGTGGCTAATATTCCAACCACAAATTTTGCTTTCCCAGTTAACATGACGCTGTCCTTCCCATTCCTACACACAGAACCCAGTATGATGATTAGCGCCAGTAACCACATGGCCCAATTTCAAGACACCGGGCGACCAATGTCAATCGATCAAATTGCAACTATACGTTACACCGTCCAAATCTGTTCCACCTGCTTTGAGTAATCTAACAACTGCATAATTATCAATGATTAAACCAAGAACGTCAAGACGCCCCTCCAATTTGGAGGGGCGTCTCATATTAATCCTGGCGTCTACCTATCTTTCCAGGGGCTTGTGCCCCAAGTATTTTCGGCGTAGGCGGTCTTAACGGCCGTGTACGGAATGGGAACGGGTGGAACCCTGTCGTCGCGACCCGCTGCACCTAACGACTCAATCTAATCGATGGCGGCCACGAGGCGCGTTAATTGCAACCGCGACGGCCCGCCGCCGTTCGCTGCACCGATTGGTTTGGCGGCAAGCCAACTAAACCCGGCTACCGATGATGCATAACTCTGTTACTTTGGTTGAATATGGGTACTCGATATGAACCGCCTCCCCAATAGCCTGCCGCAACATCTGCTGTAACGCCTCTCGCTCAGTACACTCGGTCCACTGCACCTTACAAAACTGCCAATACTCGTGGTAGGCACGAGCGTCTACGCCAATCACGTCGCGGTCAATAACCGGAAAAGCATTCGGCAGTATGAAATGGCACAATTTGCTACCGAACACCGGACTGTTAACGTCCTTGATGTCGAAAGCGACGGAGTAAAGCTCTTCCAGAGACTCCCAGTTAACCGTCGTCAAATTCAAGGACTCACCAGCATGAGATGCGACAATATGATTGTAAGTAGTTTGCAATTGTCCCAAGCGTCCAACGGCGCGCCCGTGAATTTCCTCTTTGGTCAAAGGGCGTAATGCTCTCCAACCAGAGAGATAGTTCACCATTTGCCGCCACCAATTCGCGTTGAGACCGTTCTGCTTCAATCGCGAGAGTTCTTGATAATACTCATTGTGAAAATCGCGGGGCCAGTTGGGTTTCTGTGTGCGCCAGAGATGTATTCCTGCTAAAAGGTTGGCTTCAGTCAAAATGTTTTCCACGCGCTCAACTCCGTTCCTAACCATTCAAAACGTAAAGGCGTCAACGCCGCCGAACTATTGATCATACCGCACATTGCGGTATGATACGGTTAATTCAGTAGGCAAAGCAGTATCCCGGTACTCGCATTGCGCTTCCCAATTATGCAATAACGAGCAAATGGTGTCAATCGCAACTCCTGCGGAACTTTACGCCGCCTGCCGGGAAATTCTCCGGCTGC